>CALBRY010000030.1 GCA_937927665.1 uncultured Chloroflexota bacterium | reverse complement strand
GGCAGTATATTGTCACGGTGCGCGGGCATGGTTTCCGGCTGGAGAATGGGTAAGCACTTATTCTAGGCTGCATTGATGCCAAACAAAGACGCTCATCACGACATCGTGCTTCAAACCCTGCGGGCGAATGGGTGGCGCATTCTCCGCGAACATGCATTGTTATCGACCGATACGCGGCGATTGTTTATTGATATTTGGGCGGAAAGACTCGACGATGGCACACAGGCATTGTTTGAAGTAAAGGGTTTTGATTCGCCTGTCGAATCGCTGGCGGTGGCTTTGGGAAAATGCCAGTTATATCAGTTCGCTTGTGATCTGAGTGATTTCAAAGTACCGCTGTATCTTGCTGTTCCCAAGTCGGCGTATGATGGCATTCTGAGCGAATCAATTGGATTGTATGCGAGACAACTGGCACAGCTCAAGCTGTTTGTCTTCGTGCCCGGTGATACGAGGATCATCGAATGGACTTAAGGACGGTACTTTCCGAAGCGATTCAGCCTTACGCGGGCGAAATGCTCAACGGATTTGCGTACTTGACCATCAGCATTGATCAGAGCGTATATTCTGTCGTATCGGTCGCCAAGCTGAAATCGGAACGGGTTAAACATCTGAGCCTGCTCGTTCGCGTGGTCGGAGAAACCGTCATCATCGAACATGATGACACCGACCAACCGCTTATTGATGCGCTGCTTCATGCGGGGATCCCGCGCAGTCAGATTATTCTTGCTTACGCGGGCGAACCTGTCCCTGACTCTGCTGAAGGCGCGGCATAGCTCCAGCACCCACACGATAATATCACCACACCCCATTCAAATTGGATGAACCTTATGAGCCTATCCGCACGCCGCGCTGAACTCTACGCCCTATTAGGCGATCTTCCGCCGCGTGACCGACCGATCAGCGCGACGTCACTCCATCTCAGCGAGGGGCGCGGGTATGCGCTTGAAACGCTGGTGCTTGATTTGAACGGGATCGAACCTGTTCCCGCGTATTTCGTCACGCCGCTGAATTTTCCGCCGCCCTACCCTGTGATTGTTTATCAGCACGCGCACGGCGGCGATTATCAACTGGGCAAAGATGAATTGATCAAGGGGCGCAGCGCGATTCAGAATCCGCCGTATGCCGAAGCGCTGACACAGGCGGGATATGCCTCCCTGTGCATCGATCACTGGTGTTTTGGTGAGCGGCGCGGCAGAAGCGAAAATGCGACCTTCAAAGAAATGTTGTGGAACGGTCAAGTGCTGTGGGGAATGATGATGTACGACACCCTACGCGCTATCGACTACTTGACCAGCCGATCGGATGTCGAATCGGCGCGGATTGGTACGCTCGGCTTATCGATGGGGAGTACGCTGGCATGGTGGGCGGCAGCGCTTGACGAGCGAATCAAGGTGTGTGTTGATATTTGCTGTTTGACCGATTATCAAGCGCTGATCGATGCGAATGGGCTGGATGGTCACGGGGTTTACTATTATGTGCCGTCGCTGCTCAAGCACTTCACAACCGCGCAGATCAACAGCTTGACCGCCCCGCGTGCTCATTTGAGCCTCGCGGGGGATCGTGATCCGCTGACGCCATCTACCGGACTGGATCGGATCGATGCGGAATTGAAAGCGGTATACGCGGCGGCGGGAAGCCCGGCAGCATGGGCGTTATTTCGCTCCCCTACCGGGCATTATGAAACTGCCGCCATGCGCGATCGGATCATGCGCTGGTTGGCGGAATGGCTTTAGTCGTCCGCCGGTTTGCCGGTCTGCATCTCAAGGTAATCGTCGCGCAAAATATCCGCTTCGCCAATTCCCATAAAAGTGAGCATTTCGCGGATGCGATCCGCTTTGATCTCGGCATCACGCGATGACCATGTGCGGCTTTTAATCTCGATAAATGTGCCGGGAATCTGCGGGTTGATGATGCGATCTACGTTGACGTAGAACAGCACACCTTGATACAGAATATGCCAGCGGCGGCGCTCCTTCTGGAGTTCGTGCTCGCTTGATGGGCGGAAGTATTCACGATAGAAGCGCAGCGGGCGATCGGCGTTGGCGATAAAGCGTGAATGCGAGAGCAAAATGGTTTGATGGAAGGCGCGTTCTTTCGTCGGCATGGTGAACGTGAGGCGCGTCCGCACCCCTTTGATCTCGCCATCGTCACCGACACGATCATCCTCACGATAGCGCACCCATCCGCTGTCCGGGTCGCCAAAGAGGAAATAGGTATCGTACTGGCGGTAGTGAATTTTCTGCACCACTTCGACATGGGCGTGTTCAAGCAGGCGATTAACGAGCGTTTCGTCTGTCAGCCGTGCTTTTACCTGCACTTCGAAACTTTCGGACTGTTCGATTCCGCCGATGGCAAGCAGTTTGCTCAATACATCGCCTTCGCGCTCCTCTAGGAAGCTGTCGATTTGAATGGCGACCGCCTGCGATTCTTTCAGGATCGCCGCTTCATCGACTGTGAGCAGGGCGCGATCGCGCATCAGCCACCGTCCGTTGACCATCACATGCTGGACGTCTGACGCGTGACTCGCATACACGATCCGCGAATACACGTTGTTGATGTCACGGTTGAACTGCGGCATGTTGTGGAGCGGTTCAGCGTCGATCACGATCAAGTCGGCACGTTTTCCGGCTTCCAATGATCCGGTGATGTCTCCGATGAACAGCGCCTCTGCGCCCTGACGTGTCGCCATCAAGAGCGCTTGACGTGCGGGGAGCGTGGTCGGATCAGAGGTGGCGGCTTTCGCTAGAATTGCCGCGAGGCGAACTTCTTCGAACATATCGAGGTCATTGTTGCTCGCGGGTCCGTCCGTGCCGATACCGACTGTCACTTCACCCTTGAGAAGCTGGGCGATCGGCGCGATGCCGCTGGCAAGCTTGAGATTGCTCGTCGGGCAGTGGGCGACGGTTGCGCCTTCGTCGCACAGGATCGGGATTTCGGTCGGCGTGATGTGGACACAATGCGCCGCCAAGACTTTCGCCGCGAACAAGCCGAGCGCCTTCATGCGGTCAACAACGCTCATTCCGAATTCGCTGAGGCTGTTATCGACTTCGAGCTTTGTTTCGGCAATATGGATGAGCAGCGGCACATCAAATTCGGTCGCCAAGGCGGTACAGATTCGCAGAATCTCGTCGGTATTCGAGTACGGCGCGTGCGGCGCAACCGCTGGCGTGATGAGCGGGTGACCTTTCCAGTCTTCGATAAAGCGGCGGGTATAGGCGATGCTTTCTTCGTAGCTGTCGGCATCGGGTGAGGGGAATTTTAGGATCGTTTCCCCCAATACACCGCGCATCCCAATTTCGGCAACCGCCGCCGCGATCTCTGCCTCGTGATAGTACATATCGGCAAAGGCGGTGACACCGCTGCGGATCATCTCGGCACAGGCTAACTGCGCGCCCAAGCGACAGAATTCCGGGCTGACGAATTCGCGTTCGACGGGCATCATGTAACCCATCAGCCACACATCAAGGCGGCGATCATCTGCTAGACCGCGCAGAAGTGTCATCGATGTGTGGGTGTGCGCGTTGACCAACCCCGGCATCACGATCTTGCCGGCACAGTCAATTACAGCATCGGATTCATACCGAGCCAAAATCGCCTCGCGCGTTCCTACGGCGACGATCGACTCTCCATGTACTGCAACCGCGCCATCCAAATATAGATTGAAGGCGGCATCCATTGTTACCACGATTCCGCCTACGAACAGACTATCCACTCTTTCCATTGAAGAAACCCTCTTTTTTGGCAAGCGCGACCGCAAATTGCGGACTATTATAGTCCGTGTTATACACATCTGACTCACATCACCGGACGCGCGCTCCATTTTTCGCCGCCGCGCCCCTTGAGGAATCGATATGCCCACTCGTTTTCGTCTCCAGCCCGCCTTTTTCACCGCCCTCGAAGCCGGCGTGATCGGGCTGTTTTTTGTACAGGCGCTTCGGCTGTTGATCGGGCTGCTCTACAGCCGGACGGCGGGAGCGATCG
>CALBRY010000029.1 GCA_937927665.1 uncultured Chloroflexota bacterium | reverse complement strand
AAAAAGGCACGACGGCGGATATTCTCGCTACTGCTGCCGAAAAGAGCGTCAACGTGAAGCGCGTCCCGCGCCGCATTCTTGATGATCTGGTGCCTTCGGGGGCGAATCATCAGGGGATGGTCATGCGTGTGAACGATTATCCGTATTCAACCGTTGAAGATATTCTCGCGCTCGCCAAACGACGCGCCGAACGTCCATTCCTCATGCTGCTCGATCTGCTCAAAGACCCGCAAAATGTCGGCTCGCTGATGCGTGTCGCCGATGCGGTTGGCGTGCACGGCGTGATCATTCAAGATCGGCGCGGGGTGGCGATCACCCCGGCAGTGGTCAATGCCTCAAGCGGCGCGGTCGAACACCTGCATGTTGTTCAGGTGACAAATCTCTCGCAGACGATGAAAACCCTCAAGGAACAGGATATCTGGTTGGTGGGGATGGACATCGGACCGAACGTTCCGCCTATCGACAAAACCGATCTGAATATGAGCCTCGGAATTGTCTTAGGCAGTGAAGGCGAAGGCATGCGCCGGTTGGTGCGTGATACATGCGATATGCTCCTGTGTTTGCCGATGCGCGGCGCGGTCGCCAGCTTAAATGTAGCGACGGTCGGATCGGTCGCGCTCTACGCAGCATGGCAGGCGCGCGGCTGGAACGGATGGGCGCACGCGGAGAAGCCGAACCTTTAAGCCCACACGAAAAAGTTCCCAATTTCGTGTATGATTTAGAAAACTTTACCCCGACGAGGGGCGAAACGCCCCATTCACCGTTTAGGAACAGCGCGTATGGTCGAGGATATTCTCAAAGATGCACAGCACAAAATGAAGCAGGCAATCGCTGTCTACGAGCAGGATTTGCTCGGTATGCGCAGCGGACGAGCCAGCCCTTCGCTTGTCGATCGCCTACACGTTGAGTACTACGGCGCGACAACCGAACTGCGTCAATTGGCAACCATTAGCACGCCAGAACCGATGCAGATCATGATCCGCCCGTTTGATAAAGGAGCAGTCAAATCCATCGAAAAGGCGATCCGTGACAGCGACTTGAGCATTCATCCTCAGGTGGATGGTGATATTATCCGCCTGAACATGCCCCCGCTTACCCGCGAACGTCGTCAAGACTTGGTTAAGCATCTGCACCGCCGCATGGAAGAAGTTCGTATCGCAATCCGCAATGTCCGCCGTAACTCAAACGACGAACTCAAAGAATACGAAAAAGAAAAGCTGATCAGCGAAGACGATCTTAAGCACGGCGAAACCGAAATCCAGAAACTCACCGACAAATTCATCGAACAGATCGATGAAATGGGAAAACACAAAGAACAAGAGATTTTGTCGGTGTAGAATAGGATCAAGAACCCGCCATTTTGAAGGGATGTTGGCGTTCGCCATATCCCTTCAACGTTTTTATTGGAAAGGCTGCACAGAATGGTCGATCTCGTGCGTGATCAAACCGCGATAGAGGATGGGGAACGACTCCCCCTTAAAGTCCCAACGCACGTTGCGATTGTCATGGACGGAAACGGGCGCTGGGCGAAACAGCGAGGTCTGCCGCGTACCGAAGGACACCGACAAGGGTCAGAGAATTTACGCCGCATTCTGCGCGCCAGCGTAGAAGAAGGCATCAAAATTCTGACCATCTATGCCTTTTCGACCGAAAACTGGAGCCGTCCGCCCAGTGAAGTGCGGATGCTCATGCGAATCCTCGAATTGTTCCTTGATCGGGAACTCTACGAAATGCACGAAAACGGTGTCCACCTTCAGCATTTTGGCGAACTGGATAAAGTCCATCCCACCATCCGCCAGAAGATTCATCGCGGTATCGAACTCACCCGCCACAACACCCGCATTACGTTGAATGTCGCATTCAACTACGGCGGACGTGCCGAAATCACCCGCGCTGTGCAGCAGATTATCCGTGCTGGTATCCCCGCCGATCAAGTGACCGAGGAGACGATCAGCCAGCATCTTTATACAGCCGATACCCCCGATCCCGATCTGATCATCCGCACCAGCGGCGAACTCCGCGTCAGCAATTTCTTGATCTGGCAGGGTGCATACAGCGAATACTATTACACGCCGGTCTATTGGCCCGATTTTGACGGTGCGGAACTGCATAAGGCGGTTGTCGAGTACAGCCACCGCAAACGCCGCTTCGGGAAAACCGACGAACAGATCGAAGAAGAACACGACGACTCAAGCGACTGATTGTGCTGGTATTCCTAACGTCGCTGGTGCTAGATGGCGTCCTATCCGTTCGGTTAGGACGCGCCGCAGCTCGATTTGTTTCGCGCTACAATACCGGTAAGCACAGCACCTACAGCAGTTAGGGAAACAGCCTCATGAGCAATGATATTCAGCGGATCAAAGGATCGCTCCGCGATACGCAGTATATCGCGACGGATGAGATCGCGACGGTCATGTTTCTGGCGGAACGTTTGGGAAAACCTGTCCTTGCAGAAGGACCTGCCGGAGTGGGGAAGACCGAACTGGCGAAAGCGTGGTCGAAGATTACCGGAAAACCGTTGATCCGCCTTCAGTGTTACGAAGGGCTGGACGAGAGTAAAGCGCTCTACGAGTGGGAATATGCCAAGCAGATGCTTTATACCCAGCTTCTGCGCGATAAGCTGAGTTCAATTCTCGCGGATGCGCAGTCGCTCAACGAAGCGGCGGATCGCTTGGCGAATGAAGATGATGTGTTTTTTAGTGACCGTTTCTTGTTGGCACGTCCGCTTTTGCAAGCCGTCACAAGCGATCAGCCTGTCGTTTTGTTGATCGATGAGATTGACCGCGCCGACGCAGAATTTGAAGCCTTTTTGCTGGAAATCTTGAGTGATTTCCAGGTCTCGATCCCCGAACTCGGCACCATTACAGCGAAACATCAGCCGACGGTTGTACTCACCAGCAACAACACGCGCGAACTGAGCGAAGCGCTCAAGCGCCGCTGTTTGTATCTGTTTATCGATTATCCGTCTGTCGAAACCGAGACGAACATTGTGCGGATGCGTGTACCGGATCTAAACGCCAAGCTTGCGGGGCAGGCGGTCGAGTTGGTTCAAGCGCTGCGCCAGATGGATTTGAAGAAGAATCCGAGCGTCAGCGAAACGATCGACTGGGCGCGTGCGCTGGTCATGCTCAATGCGGATGCGCTCGATAAAGACACCCTCGAAACGACGCTGACCGTTTTGCTGAAGCACGAGAGCGATGTTCAAAAAGCGAAACGTACCCTGCTCAACCGTCAGCACCCGCTGGATCGTGATCCGCGTGATACACGGCGCGGGAATCAGGGCGGACGTTCGCGCGATTGGAATAACTAAAAGTAAATGCCCGGTCAAGTGCCGGGCATTTAGCGAGTATCGTATTCGGTTGGACTTCGAATGCTTTACTTCTTACGCTGCTGCAAGCTGTAAATATTGCCGCTGTTGTCCTTAAAGACGGCATCAACTCCCCACGGTTGGTCGGTAGGCGGAGAAAGAAATTCGACGCCTTTTTCCTTCCACTCTTCATAGGCTTTATGAATATCATCCGTTCTCATGACAGGACCGCCGAGCTTGCCCGCTTCGAGCAGCCGCGTTAACACCTCGACATCGTCTTGGCTCAAAGACCAGTCACTTGCACGCAGTGGAAGCAGCACAACCTCGAAATCAGGTTGATCCTTCGAACTGACGGTGAGCCAGCGGAAGTCACCATTCGTAATATCGGCGCGAACTTCAAAGCCGAGCTTCTCCGTGTAAAAGCGCAGCGCCTCATTCTGATCCTTGACGTAAAGGGATGCGTGGGTGATTTTTCTTGTCATTGCTAGCTCCTGACGTAGTTGCAATACGCCCGAATCATAGCATGTTTGTGCTATTTTCAGTTCTCGAAAATTGCGAAATTTCTAGTCGAGTCCGCGCTTGATTCGATAGCATAACGGAATGTATTGGGGCGGTGGGGGTTGCTTGGGCGACCATTTGCGGTAACTGCTGGGCGATAGACCAACGACGCGGTGAAAGAGTGTGCTAAACGACCCCAGACTCTCGAATCCGACGGTGTAGCATATTTCCTGAACGCTGAGGTCGCTTGCGCGCAGCAGTTCTTTAGCTTTTTCAATACGTTGGTGAATGAGGTATTGATGCGGCGTGCGTTTATATGCCAGCCGGAACAGCCGGATGAAGTGATAAGGAGAAAATCCCGCTTCTCGGCTGATGTGCTCTAGTGTGAGTGGCATGTCGTAGTGGTGGTCGATAAACGTTCGTGCGATATGCAGACGCTCGTGGTTCACAACACGCCTCCTTTAGGTATGCAAATGACCGTCATAACGCCCCTCCCTCTCTATACGTATGCGATAGAGAGGGAGGGCAGTCGCTTACTCTACGGATGCCGCGATCTGCTCGATGACAGGGATCAACGCATCCCGTTCGCCCTTCGCCGCCACGCCGCCAACGATCACAAACCGTTGATTGTTATCCAGCGCCAACACATAAATCACACTGTCGAATGTCGGCGCGCCAAAATCCAGCCGCGCCGCCGGATGCCCGTTGATCTCAAAGACTTCCGGTGTGCCAACTTCCGGGTATTGGCGTTCAAACGTCCCGACGAAATAAGCGACCATGCTGTCGATCGTCCCATCGGTAATTTCGCCGCCCGTCAGAATTTCCGATGCCCCGCCGAAAACCTGCACACCCTGCTGACCGCTGCTGAGTTCAGGTAACTGCGAGTTAAGCGCGTCTATCGCTTCTTGGGTTGATCCAACCGTGATCTGTCCCGCACTGCTGGCGATCGCGATGAATTCGTTGATCACCCATTCGGTCGGGTAGCGGAACGCGAAAACGCCGTTGGGAGAGACAAACGTACCGGGACCGGACATCGTTTCGATCGCACGGGTTGCTTCTGGCGTGACTTCAGGCGCTGGTTCGGGAGTTACTTCCCCTTCAGCGAGTGAGGCTTCGCACCGATCCGCAAAGATCGTCAAGGCTTCGGCGACGGCGCGCAGCACCGGTAAGGCGCTGGCGGGTTCGCCTGCCGCAATCACCGCCTGCGACTCGACAAGTCCGGCGACAATCTGGCTGAGATCGATACTGCATGGATCACTTTCTTGAGCAATCGCGCGGTGCTGGATTATCAGCGGCAGAGCGATCACGATCAGCAGGGGAAGCAGACGCTTTTTCAACATACGTTCCTTTCAGAAGATGCTCAAATGGGAATACACTACGCGATCATTATCCCAAAGCTCGTGTAGGAGTTCAATTCTGCACCATATAGGGTTCAAACGTGCCGATTCTGGCGCTACAATCATGGAAAATCAAAATCGCACGCGCTGTATGGAGGAACTGCCATGAACACGCTAGACCTGCATGAACTGCGTGCAAAGGTTCAACAAGAGGTTGAAAAACGCCAGACCTTCGCCCGACGAGTATTTTTCGGGGGAAGCGTTGGCTTTTTTGCCGTGTTCGGCGTGTTGGGATGGGGTTTAGTTCTGAACGCACTCAACCAGATGAACATGCCCGAAAGCGTCTCCAGCGGGATCATCGGCGGAATGGTGATGCTCACGGCAGGGTGGGGCATTTCGGTGATGTATCAGGGCATTTCCCTGTACATGGAAAGCAAAGCGGGTGAACGTACAATCCGCGATCAAGTTGCCGCTCAGGTGATCGCCCGCGAACAGCTTTCCGGTCTGTTAGATGTTCCCGAATCCGCCGAAAAACCGAAGCGCGACGAAGCCTACGAACTCACCGATGATGGCGAGATTCAACCCGCCGATGACTATCTATCCGAAGCGAAACGCCGTTCAGGGAAATTATAGGGGGCAAGTACTGCCCCCTTTTCGTGCGTGATTTGTTCGTTCGCCTTAGCTGGTTGCTGCCACAATCGTAGCGGCAGTGGCGGCAGAGTCGTCCTGCGCCAGCAGGATCAAATACCAACCGAGAAAAAGCAGCAGCGGCGGCGCTTTTTCGGTAGCGATTTCGGGGTTAATACGAACTTCGCCGCGTGTTTTCCAGAACCCCTTCATTTCGATACCAAGCACCGCTTGATCGCGCTCGTTCGTCCACAGCCATTTTGTCATACCCAAGCCGAGCGCTTTCCACCGAAAAACACGACCATCATCATAGGTCAGCGTGCCGCTGTTCCCCTTCTGGATGTACTCGGCAGGTGCTTCACCCGTTCCCACGGATGTGATCAAAATGCGGGAGGGTTTGAAGAAGCGAACCTGACGGTCAAATGTCCAACGGTTGCCCGGTGAATCCACCGTCACCCGCGCACTCCAATTCTCCCGATGAATTGCCGCGTAGACTTCGCCGTCTGTGTTCTGTAATTCGTAGCTGGCGGGTTTCCACCAACCGGTTTTTGCCCGTACCCACTGTAAATCTTGAGTTTCCAGCTCTTCGAAGGTTTTCACCGATTGTCCTTTCGCATGATCGCCTTTCATAACCCATTACGCAAAGCATATCGAAAGGTTGCATATGCTCTCAAGCACAATTATGATCAGGTCATAACGGGTCACAAGGATAATCATGATGCTGGATACAGGCTTAATTGGAAAGACGGCGCTGATCACAGGTGCGAATAATGCAATGGGAATCGGTGCGGCGGCGGCGCGGATGCTTGCAGCCGAAGGCGCGCACATTTTCTTGACGTACAAACGGGGGGCATTCCGCGATGCAGCCCAAAAGGCTGAACCCGGCTCGGCGCTTTACAGTCAGTTGAGCGCCGCCTCTGGAGAAGCCATTGCCGATGAAATTCGGCAACATGGCGGCACTGCCGAAGCGCTGGAAGTCGATTTGAGCGATCCGGATGTGATCGCGCCCCTGTTCGATCACGTGGAGGCGCGTTTTGGCGCAGTCGATATTCTGATCAACAATGCCGCACATTCGACCGCCGATACATTTTTGCCGTCAGCGGATGCACTGGTGAACACCCATTCGGTGCAGTGGCTCGGCGGAAACGTCCCAACGCTGACGCAAGAAAGCCATGACGCGCATTTTGCCGTGAATACCCGCGCCCCGGCGCTGATGATGATCGAGTTTGCCCGCCGGTTTGTCGCGCGCGGCGCATCGTGGGGGCGGATCATCAACTTGACGACCGACGGATCACCCGCTTTTCCGAGCGAAATCGCATACGGCGCTTCAAAACACGCCCTCGAAAGTTATACCCGTGCCGCCGCCCTTGAGTTGGGGCAGTTCGGCATCACTGTGAATGCTGTTTCGCCGGGGGCTACTCAGACCGGATGGATCACAGCCGAGATGGAAGCCGATATTGTGCGCGCCACGCCCTTACGCCGGGTTGGGAGCGCGGAAGATGTCGCGGAAGTGATCCGCTTTCTCGCTTCCAATCAAGCCCGCTGGATGACAGGTCAGATTATCCATGCCAACGGGGGACAGCGTGTTTAACATTCGAGCTTATGCCGCTGCCGATTACGATCGGTTGGTCGCGTTTGCAGGCGAAGTCGCACGGCTGCAAGCGATGCGTAACGTACTGCATCCGGGTGATGTGCGCCACAACATGAGTAACGGCTTACGCGGCGCTGACCCGTCTGATTACTTCTTTTTGGCGGAAAATCTATCGGGTGACTTGCTGGCGTATGTGATGTGTTACCCGGCACGCATGCAAGGCTTCAGCGTGGTGATCCATCCTCAGCATCGCACCCCTGATCTGGAACGCGCGCTGATCCATCATGGAGAAACGGTGGAGATCGCGCTGATGCGGGCGGCGATCAGCACTGCCGGCGAATCTGCAAAGGCAGAGATGCTGGCGAAGTATACGTGGGTAGGCAGCGATATCACCGATGGAGACGACATCCGCCGGGCGCATTTGATCGAAGCGGGCTACACACCGGGCGAACCGTCTTTGATGTTGGCGACCCGCTCGCTAGAAACACCTATCCCCGATCCTGTGCTCCCGGACGGGTATTCCATTCGCAGTGCTGTGATTGAGGAAGCTGATGCAGTCGCCGATGTTCACAGCAGTGCGTTTCTTTCCAACTGGCAGCCGGGGCATTATGCCGTTGTGATGCGTTCGCCCGCATTTGAGCCGCAAAACGAACGGATCGTGATCGCACCCAACGGCGATTACGCCGCGTTCGTGGTGCTCTGGTTTGATCCGGTCAGCAGAAGCGGCTTATTTGAGCCAGTGGGCTGCCACGCCAATTATCGGCGGCGCGGTCTAACCAAAGCCTTGATGCTGGATGGCTTGCAGCAGATGCGTTCAGCAGGGCTGCAAACCGCGTACGTCGCATATCATGTCGAATCCGAAGATCCGGCGGGTGCGGCGCTTTATCGCTCTGCCGGGTTTCAGCCCTTGTATACGATACGGGACGCGCGCAAACCGATTACGCTGTAACGTGAAGCCGGTTAGCGGTTTGCTGCTGATGGTGAACGTAGCGCCAAGGTTGCGAGCGTAATCAGCAGCAAAATTTGCGGAATGCGAAGGAACAATCCCCAAAACTCGTAGTTCGGCGTGCGCTGCGGCGCAATGTTGAAGTACATGAAAATCACGAACACTTGTATCGCCGCCCCAATAATCCAGAGGATGCGGCGGTCGAAGCGTAGAATCATGAACACGCCGAGCGTATATCCCGCGCCCGCGAAATACGCGAAATTTTGATTCCCCGGTTCATCACCAAGGATCAGTACTTGCAGGGCGATCAACAAATAAACGACAGCCGTCAGCGCGGCGACTGCCGCCGCTGCATAACGGATGCGCCGTGTGTTGGAGGCTGCTT
>CALBRY010000028.1 GCA_937927665.1 uncultured Chloroflexota bacterium | reverse complement strand
ATAAAGCGTTTCAAGACTGGCTCGATCATGTGATGCAGTACCCACTCCCGCGCAACAAAATAGCGCGGGTGCACATATTGGCGAAAGAACTCGCTGCGGGTGCGATCGAAACTTTATGGGATTTCGAGAGGATCAGTCTATACCGTGACAGAGTCGAAAGCGAAGATGCAGCGCTGTATGTCACGCCCGAACTGCTGGCGCGCCTAAAAGCGGAGGATCGCGGTACCGTCCTTGTGCCGGTCGATGATCGCCTTAGGCGCTATTTTCGAGAGCGGTGGGGCTGCCCGGATTTCGACAACTTCCCTGAATTCACTGTGATGCTTATGCGCGGTTATGCCTCCTTAAACCAAGTATCCGGTGCGGAAGGATGGCTCAGTATCCTTGAGCCTGCCCTTGACCTCCTAGACAAGACCGACCCCTCAACTGTGTTCATTTCGTATAAGCGATCAGAAAGCAGTGCGCTTGCTCTGCTGGTGTTAGCGCGCCTGAAAGAAGCGGGTCTAAATCCATTCGTGGATATGGCAATCGAACCGGGTGCGAACTGGAAAGACTTCCTGAAAGACAAGATCGAGAGCAGCGATTATGTCGTGCTGCTGTTGGGGAAAGAAACGCTCCATTCGCCCATGACTCTGAATGAAATCATGTGGGCGCGCGCCGCCAAGAAAGTCATCATCCCAATTTGGCACAATGATTTTCAGTATCGCTCAAGCGATTGGCAACTGCTGCCTGACCTTGACGACGTACTCACGAACACGCACACGATCATCGTCCAGAACGAGAGCGCGGGCGGGTACAACGCGGCACTGACAGAACTGCTCAACCGGTTTGGATTTACGCCGTAACGTCGAGCGCTCAAAAGGTTTATCTCAATGGTGGGGCAAAAACGCTTCACGATGTGAAAACAAGTTAATTAAATGCTACACTCACGCGCATGAGTGAGACACAACCGATCTCTCGTGCCGTCCATGCACCACGAATCACCCGTTTGCTGCAACTTGGCTTGTTGTTTCTAGCGCTGGCACAAGGGGGAGCAGCGGTGCGGGCTTTAACCATGCCGGAGGAGATCGCCGCGGAAGTTAGCGTGCCATCCGCGCTCGATTTGGTGATGGGAACGGTGTGGGGTGCGTTATTTGCGGCGTGCGTGTGGGGGCTGCGGCATTCATCACGGATGCGCCGCCGCCGCGCGTTGACGCTGATCGGCGCGTATACAGGGTATGCGCTTATTCGGCTGATTGTATTCGCGCAAGCCGATTACGATCAGGGACGCTTTTTATTTCTGTTGATAATGGTCGCATTCATCCTATTGATACTGCTTGCAGCTGTATATGGAGAACGTCAATGACGCTTGATCCGAAGATTAGCCAGCTTCGCCACATGCGCGAACAAAGCCGCGCCGGGGGTGGTGCGGAGCGCATCCAACGTCAGCATGACGCGGGGCGCAATACCGCTCGCGAACGATTGGAGATTCTGCTCGACCCCAACAGCTTTCATGAAATCGATGCATTCGTTACGCATCGTTCACGCGATTTTGGGATGGATAAGCAGCGCTTTTTGGGCGATGGCGTCATCACAGGGTGGGGAACGATTAACGGGCGTCTCGTGTATGTGTACTCGCAGGATTTCACCGTGATGGGTGGAAGTCTGAGTGAGGTTCACGCCGAGAAGATTATCAAAATCATGGAAATGGCAATGAAAACCGGCGCTCCCGTGCTGGGTTTGAACGACAGCGGCGGCGCGCGTATTCAGGAAGGCGTGATCAGCCTCGGTGGGTACGCCGATATTTTCCTGAAGAACACCCTCGCCAGCGGCGTCATCCCGCAAATCAGCGTGATTATGGGACCGTGTGCGGGCGGCGCGGTCTATAGCCCGGCGCTGACCGATTTTATTTTCATGGTCAAGGACACGAGCTATATGTTCGTGACCGGTCCTGATGTCGTTAAGCAGGTGACCCACGAAGAAGTTAGCGCGGAAGACCTCGGCGGCGCAAGCGTGCATTCCAGCAAGAGCGGCGTGTGTCATGTCGTGGGCGAAAACGAGACTCAAACGTTGATGCTGCTGCGTGAACTGCTCTCGTATCTGCCGCAGAACAACATGGAAGATGCGCCATTCCACCCAACACAGGATGATCCCCTGCGCGCCGATCCTGAACTCGACGCGATTATTCCGGACAGCCCGAACAAACCGTATGACATGCGCGATGTGATCCATCGCATTGTCGATGACGCGGTTTTCTATGAAATTCACGCGGAATTTGCCCAGAATATCGTGGTTGGATTTGCGCGGCTCGGTGGTCACGCCGTCGGAATCATTGGCAATCAGCCGATGGTGCTGGCGGGCGTGTTGGATATTCACGCCAGCGAAAAAGCAGCACGTTTCATCCGCTTCTGTGACTGCTTCAATATTCCGATCGTGACGTTTGTCGATGTGCCGGGGTATATGCCGGGAACACAGCAAGAACACAACGGCATTATCACCAGCGGCGCGAAACTGCTCTACGCCTACTGTGAGGCGACCATTCCCAAGCTGACCGTGACGACGCGTAAAGCATACGGCGGCGCATATTGTGTCATGAGCAGTAAGCACATCCGCAGCGATTTGAATCTCGCATGGCCCACTGCTGAAATCGCTGTGATGGGACCTGAAGGCGCGGTCGAGATCATTTACCGACGTGACCTGAAAGAGTCCGAAACTCCGGCGGAACTGAAAGGACAACTTGCGACCGACTATCGCCAGAAGCTTGCGAATCCGTACATCGCTGCTGAACGCGGTTTTGTCGATGATGTGATCGAGCCGAGCGAAACCCGCGCCCGTTTGATCAACGGACTGGAAGTGCTGCAAAACAAGCGCGACAGCAACCCGCCGAAGAAACACGGGAATATCCCGCTGTAGGGCGGAGGGTGAAACGATGGAACTAGGACAGCAGCGAAAGATCAATAAAGTTCTGGTCGCCAATCGCGGGGAGATCGCCGTTCGTGTGATCCGTGCCTGCCGTGATTTGGGGATCAATACGGTCGCAGTGTATTCGGATGCCGATCGATCGAGCTTGCATGTGCGCTACGCCGATGAAGCGGTGCACATTGGACCGCCGCCGCCGCGTGAAAGCTATTTGCGGATTGATAAGATTCTCGAAGCGGCGAAACGCACGGGCGCGGACGCGATCCATCCCGGTTACGGCTTTTTGAGCGAACGCGAAGCCTTCGCGCAAGCGGTGATCGATGAAGGAATGTTGTTCATCGGTCCGCCTCCGAGCGCGATCGCGACGATGGGCGACAAACAAAAAGCGCGCGAAACGGTCAAAAAGGCAGGTGTTCCCGTTGTGCCGGGGACTGATCCCGGCTTGCGCGATGATGAACTGCTGAGCGCGGCGGTTCATATCGGCTTCCCGTTGATCGTCAAGGCGGCGGCGGGCGGCGGTGGTAAAGGGATGCGTGTGGTGCGGCGCGCCGAAGACCTCTCCGACGCGCTGGCGATGGCACGCCGCGAAGCGGAAAGCGCTTTCGGTGATGGCACGGTCTACATCGAAAAGCTGGTCGAAGGTGCGCGCCATATCGAGTTTCAGATTTTGGCGGATATGCACGGTAACACGATCCATCTAGGCGAACGCGAGTGCAGCATCCAGCGGCGGCATCAGAAGCTCGTCGAAGAAGCACCGAGCACATTCGTCGATCCTGATCTACGGCGACGGATGGGCGAAATGGCAATCCGCGCCGCCGAAGCAGTTGGTTACGTGAATGCCGGAACGATTGAGTGTTTGGTCGATAAGGACAAGCACTTCTATTTTCTGGAGATGAATACGCGCCTTCAGGTTGAACATCCGGTGACAGAACTGGTTACCGGGGTCGATCTGGTCAAGGAGCAGATTCGTATCGCACGCGGTCGGCGCATGGGTCCTACGGAGAGCGTGCTTGAGCCGAAAGGCTGGGCGATCGAATGCCGCATCAACGCCGAAGACCCGTATAACAACTTCATCCCGTCGGTGGGAACCGTTAGCACATTAATCGTACCGACCGGACCGGGTGTGCGGGTGGACAGCGGTGTTTACAGTGGCTACGAGATCACACCGTATTACGACAGCATGATCGCCAAGTTGATCTGTTGGGGCGATGACCGACCGGAAGCGATGCTGAGAATGCGCCGCGCTCTGGAAGAATTCAAGATCATGGGCTTGAACCATAACATTCCGTTCCACCAAAACCTGTTGAACAGCTTCAACTTCATCGCGGGTAAAATCGACACGAAATTTGTTGAAGAACGCTTCAGCATGGATGTGTTTGAACACCCCCCGACGGATGAAGAACTTGAAGCCGCCGCGATCGCCGCGACTCTGTTTGCACACCGCAATCGTCAGCTTGCGGGGCAGGTGGTCACACGCGGGGAACGTGATACAAGCAATTGGAAATGGTTGAGCCGTTGGGAGCGAATTCACCGATGAAATACATCACAACCATCAACGGCAAGCGCTTTGAGATCGATGTAGATAAAACTGGACGCTTGCTCGTCAACGGCGAACCGCGCGAGGTTGATTTCCGTGCGCTGGATACCGCCTTGTTCTCGATGATCATTCAGGACAAGAGTTATGAACTGGTGATCGAGGAGCGCGACGAAAGCGTGCAGATTTCGATGCACGGGCGGGCGCTGACCGGCGAAGTGCTGGACGAACGCGCACAACTTTTGCTCACGCGCAAAGCAGGGACGGCGGGCGGCAGCGGAGAAGTTTCGATCAAGTCCCCGATGCCGGGGCTGATCGTGGCGATTCTCGTTGCGGAAGGCGATGTCGTTAAGCAGGGGCAAACCATCGTGATTCTGGAAAGCATGAAGATGCAAAACGAATTGAAAGCACCTCGCGAGGGGACAGTTCAGCGCATCAGTGTGCATCCGGGGCAAACAGTTGAGCAGAACAAACTGCTCATCACCATCACTTGATGAATGCGTCGGGACAGGTATGCCTGTCCCGACTTTTTTACACAATCACGGGCGGCTGAGCGTGAACGCGACTA
>CALBRY010000027.1 GCA_937927665.1 uncultured Chloroflexota bacterium | reverse complement strand
CGAAATCGAATGCCAGCCGTAGCGCAGTGCAGTCGCTAGATGTTCGAACACGCGCCGAATGTAATAGGGCCAAATCGGTTGATCATCCGTGAGGTTGTATTTCATCCGCATCCCTTCCGGCGTGGGGAAGAAAACAAAATCACGCAGATACGCCGGAATTTTTGACGCGGGAAGAATGCGACGCGCTACTTTGAAGCTGTTCCAACCGATAAAGACAACGGAGAAATCCGCCCGCAAAGTGCTTTCGCGCCGTGCATCACCGTTGGCGATCAACTCCCGCGCCTTTGCTGAATCCGGCACCAAGCCGAACAATTCTTCGACCTGATCGAGCGCCTGAATCACATACGCCTGTGCGCGGAAATGTGCCGCGTGCTGCTTGACCATCGCCCAATCGATCGGGTAGCGGTTGATCAATTGATACAGGTCATAAGGGCGATAGAGGCGAAAATCTTTCTTTTCGGTTTTGCGCTGATGCTGAAAAACATCGTGCAGCGCCAGCAAAACAATGTGTAATTCCGGCGTCACGGAATAAAGTCGATGTGCAGGATTTCCGATCTGCCGCGTGTGATTCCATAAAATGCTGATATCTTTGGGCGTATAGCCAAAATACTTGGATGCACCCAAATCATAATGCAGCTCAAGAGAAATCTCTTTGTAGTACATATTAAAGTGGTGCGTGACGAGGTGGCTGTATTCCGGTGGAACGGGTCGATCCGCCAAGAGGTAATCTTCGTAGGTGTAGCCGTTATCCATTAGAATTTTGCGGGCTTCAAGCCGTCGATCCATCGGCACGATAAAATCAATATCGCGCATCGGTCGCAGCCACGCTTCGGGGTAAATCGAAAACGCAAGCGCCAGCCCCTTCATCCAGATCACCGGAATATGATGCTCGGTAAGCAGTTTGGTCACGTTGACCGCATGAAGCGTAAACGCCGCCAATCGCGCCTTGTAATGCACCGCCAACGGATAGAACTCGGAGGGTGAACCGGCAATTGTGTAAAGTGTGGGAAATACCTGATGGTACTCAGAAGCAAGCAGCAATCTGCGCTGTATATCCGGGTTGAGGTCTGCCCACGCAACTTGAAGCAGCAGAACTTTCGCCAGAAGCCGAACATCTTCATTGAGCGTGTCGGTTGTTTCTTTGGCGTGTTCTCCTATATCTATCTGTTGTGCGAGCAATGAACACCTCCTAACCAAGTTCCAAATGGAATTGTAGGGGGAATTCTATATGAAAGCAACACGATTACGGTTGTCATAAAACCGCACGATTAATTATGCGGGTTCTCACCGGACAAGCGTCAAAATGGAGTGGAGGAAATATCATTGACTAAGCTCAGCCGCCGAATCATCGGTTTCACGTTGATCACCGCCCTGCTGGGAGCGGCGGTGTCTGTGCTGGCGCAAGAAACTATCCCCTATGTAGAATCGGTTGGGGATCCGCTGCGCTCACAATACCCGACGAACGTTTTCGCCCGCAATATCTGGGATATGGAAGTTTTTGACGGGCGGCTGTACTTCGGCTCTGGCAACAGCGATAACGATACAACGGGCGGGAATGCGGGACCTGTCACCATACGGTCTTACGACGCTGCCACCGATCAATTTGCGGAAGAATACCTCATCTACGAGGAACAAATTGAGCGTTTTATCATCATCGGCGACCGTCTGTTCGTGCCGGGACATGATCCGTATAACGCATTTGAGACGCCGGGAAGACTCTACACACGCACAATCGGCGGCGAGTGGGGATTATGGGACACCCTCCCCCCTTCCCTTCACGTCTATGATGTGCATTATTTTGAGGGAAGCTATTATGCTGCGCTAGGCGCAGATAACACAATGGGCGGCGTGATCGCACGCTCCACCGATGACGGCGCGACATGGGAAGTTGAGCACTTACCCGGAACGTTAATGGGGGAACAAACGGTTTATCTTAACCGCGCATGGTCACTGTTTGATTTTAATGGGACACTGTACATCTCCACCGACCCGCTTCCACAACCATTCAACAGCTTTGATACAAGCAAAACAGCCATCTTCGCGCTAATGGATATTCTTAGCACCGGTCACGCGCTTTTTGTCCAGCCGAATGTGAATTTCTTGACGGCAGAGATTCAAGAAATGCAGCTACGGCTGGCGAACGACAACATCTACACACTGCGCGCCGATCCTTATCTGCTGCGTATTGAGCGCCCCGTGCATTTCAACGATCATCTGGTCTATCTCTCGGTGGTCAGCAGCAGCGATCACAACTGGACACCGATCAATCTGTATACGATGGACACGACGAACACCGCCCGCGCGGTTCAGTTTGAGGAAAACGAATTTGCATGGGATTTATGGATAGAAGGCGGCACACTGTATGTTCTGCTCAACCAGCAGGTGACACCGAACCTGTGGCGTATTCGCGTGATGTCTACATGCGATCTCGAAAACTGGGGCGAAGTGCTGGCGTTTAATTCGGCGGCGCTTGCGCGCTCGTTCGCACGCTATGACGGGGATTTCTACTTTGGTTTAGGTACACAAGCTTCGCCGCTCTTAGATGTCAGCGGATCAATTTTGCGTGTACGTGCAGAAAATGCTGTTGTGATGGGCTGCGCGGGGTAAAAAAACAGCCGCGTCGAAAAAATTCGACGCGGCTTTGGCGGTCCCTCATGGAGAATTTAAACCACCAGCAACACGACCTCAGCTTGAGGTCTGGGACCTAAAGCTTAGGATCCGAGAATGTCAAAAGTGACATAGAAACCGCCACCGAGTTCCGGCGGACGCGGAATGGTCGTGGTAACGCCTTCGGTGGTGCTGGGCAGATCGCCCGAGCGGGTTTCGTTCACCGGCAGTTCAACAAGTGTAGGGGTTTCCCAAACGTTCTTCATTAGCATCTCCCAAGGTATACGCGCATACACTAACATTATATGCGAAATCTCAACGAGTCAATAGGTTGAGGTTTTGTTTTGGCAATATGTCATGTATAACTGATATAACATTAACAGTTTCGTATTTACCGACTAAGGTTGTGCTTCCCCGAACTGATCCCTATAACGCTGCCAGATAGTGAGCACCAACCCGGCGCGAACAGCAGCGACATTTTCATAGGCTTGACGCTGCATCGACCGCCGCTTGTTATCCGCATGGGTGACAACCTGTTCGTAGGTATCGACATCGACCCAAGGATTCGCACGATAATCAGAAAGCGACCCGTCTTTCGTGAGAGCCGCCATATCCGCAGCAGCACGCGCTCTGATGGCGGGTTCTTCTTTGAGATGCGGATCCCACACCCAAGCAGGCGGCAAAATTGGCTCAACTGCGCGGCGGTACAAATAGCGGCGGATTTCTGGTGCGGACATGCCGCGATCATACCAACTGCTGTGCAGCGTGCCGGGAATGCCGTAAACAAATTCCATAAGGGCGCGATCAAGCATGGGATAAACATAATCCACATTGTGAAACGCACCCGCCACCGTCCAATCTTCGAGGCGGCTAACAAAACTCCCGTAATAGTACATCCGGTACTGTGATGCACTCAGTCCTGCGAGTGTCCTCGGAAAAGCGCCTGCGGGGGCAGCCCCAAGCGTGTACTGCTTCAAAATCTGCGGGCGGAGGAATTTTTTACCAGCGAAAACCTGAGACGCATTCACCCGAAAATACAGCCAATCGGGGAACAGGGGGAGAAGAACTTGCTCCCAAAATAAGCCGATCGCTGTTTGCAACCGCGCCACATCGCGCGAGCGCACCATCTGACTGAGCGCGGGGCGGAGTTTTAGCCGCCACGCTAACATGCGCCAGCGTCCGTGTAGAAAATCATCCACTTCACGACCACGCGTAATATAGCTGGCAGTTTCATCACCGCCGTAGCCGCTGAAAATACGGCGCACGCCAAGCGATGCCGACATTCGTTGAATCCGGCGCTCTACCGTGAGCGAGTCGATTGGATCGCGTGTCGCGTCAATCTCTGATCCCGGAATGTAATCTTCTATGCCGATATCAGCATAGTGCACCGTAAGATTTTCCGCGTGGGCGACTGCCTGAATGCGCGCGTGTTCGGTTTGTGAAATATCATCGCCGGGGGTAGGCGACCACGAAAACGCGGCGAGTTCACGCCCCTGTGCACGCAGCAGGCGAGCCGCGATCACGGCGACAGACGATGAATCAAGACCACCGCTGAGATGCGCGCCAACCGGGTAATCCGTCCGCAAACGGGCGGCGGAGGCGGCTTCAACACGCTCATACAGGGCATGCGCGTATTCATCAACGGTTTTATAACGCACTGCCGAAGAGTCTTCGGGACGCCAATAGCGGCTGAGCGAAGGTGTTTTCGATTTCGACGGGGTAAGTTGCAGTGTGTGACCGAATGCCAGCTTATCAATATTCTGGTAAAAAGTCTCGGTGGTGCTGACCATCATCGGATGAATACCGGCGGCTATAAACCGCACGATCCGCGCCTCATCGAGTGTTTCTGGCACGCACGGCAGCGCCAGCAGCGCGTTAATATCGCTGGCAAAGGCGAAAATATTCCCGTGTAGGAAGTAGAAAAACGGCTTCGCACCGACATGATCGCGCGCACAAAAAAGCGTCTGTTCGGCACGATCCCAGATGGCGAAGGCATAATCACCGTATAGGTGTTTCGGGCAGTCCCTGCCCCAACGACGGTATACGAGCAGTGTCAAGCGCACATCGGAGATCGCCGCATGATCAGCAGCAGGCACACCGAGCCGCGTCAAGAGCGCATCGCGGTTATCTAGGCGTATATCCGCCGTGATCATCAAGTCGCCATCAATGAGCGGCTGCGCGTCAGCGTGATCTTCAGGCGACATCCACCGGGCGATGTGCCCGAAAACGACGCTATCAACGGCATGCGTTTGGATGCCATCGGTGCCGTAGTGCGCCATCGCTTGAAGCGCGGGCGCAAGTTCGCTGTTATCAGAAGGGGTGCCGTCAAAATGCAGCATCCCTGCTAAAGCACTCATGAAGGCTTGCTCGCAAAAGTGGAAACCGGGCGAAATTCTTTATGTCCGGCTTCGCCTGTGATGATCACCGAACCGACGCGCACCCACGCATGGGCTTTCATGGCGGCTTGATCGGCTGAAGCCTGCTCAAGCATCACGCCCAGATAAACCGTGTTGGAAATCTTGCGCCGCTTAAGCATCAAATTTGCTGCGAATGCTTGCGGGAGGCAATCAGAGCGCCAAGGCACGCGACGGCTGGCAACATCAATTGCCCACCGGATATTGACCACCGCCGAACGCAACGCCGGATCATCTTCATACGTGGTTTCGGTTTGTGGTTCGCCTAACATGCCAGCCCACCGTTTGATCTGCATTCCTGCAAACGGGCGCGTGATAAGTAGGCAAATCACCGCCTCGGTCAAATACACCCGTTTATGAGCGGGGAGGCGGAAAAAAAGACGAATATAGCGAACCAAACGCATACAAGCAGCCCTTAGGATTTCACTTCGATCAGTTGATTGGTGCGAAGTTGTTCCAAAAACATGAGGGTTTCACGCTCGCACGTCTCGGCATCAACCGAGAATTCATTTTGCAGACGGGTGCACAGCTCATCAACGCGGATCGGCTGGTCGATGTTATCCCAGATAAAGCGGCTGACCTTCTGAAGCCCATAATACTTACTCGTTGCCATATTGAGCAACATCACATCATCGTCAACGGTAACGGACAGAACGCCGCTCAAACGGACAACAAGAACGTTTCGGGTTAACGGTGAACTAGACATGGGATTATGCCTCGGGTTTTTTGCAGTTGTACGATGTGAGTATCAGCGTTATATGGCATAGACAAAGAACATCCTGATCAAAGCGATTTTTATCATGCCTAATCACACGCACTCACGACTAGTGGGAAATCTATAACAATTCAATAAGCTGTGCGTCCCGTTGGATGGCTTCAACAAGTGCGTCGAGATGAAAGCCTTCGATCGGACGCACGACACGCACGACGCGCACGGTGTTTAAGAGGCTTGCTGCGGTCTGGAAATACGAATTTTTAGGGTCGATTACATCCAAAAACTCGGCGCGGTAAATGTCTTTTTTTATCGCAAGGAGCTTTTCAATCCCTTTGAGCGGCGTCAAGGTAATAGTCGGTACATCGCTCGGCGTGAGCAGATAGATTACGTGAAATGGGCGCTGCTGATCGGTGAATTGATCACGTAACGGGACGGCGAATTTTTCCACCGCCGGGCGCACACGGCGAAAATCCTGTGCGTTCATTTCCAGCTTTTCAACCGAATTATGCCACAGCTTCAACTGGGGATAGCCGGGATAAATCATCGGGGTTTCATTTTCGAGGCGGAGAACACTAATATCGTCCGCTAGAAATTGATAACCGGTGTTGCGGCAGAGCGCCGCCGCCAGCGTCGATTTACCCGCGCCGGAATGCCCACAAAAAAGCATAGTTCTATCCGGGGCGGCGACACAGCTTGCATGTAGGGGGAGAAAACCGCGCTGGTGAAGGAGCGCACCAAATGCCGAGCCGAGCAGGTAGAGCCGGAGCGTATCATCATGCGCCCCTGCTTCTCGGTCAACAACAATTTCGCGCCCATCATGTAGGGCGAACCGCGCCACATCTTCGACGGCAATGATAAAGCGGTCTTCGAGCGCGCAAAAATAGCTTTGGTGTGGGAATGGATTGGGGATTTCACCATTCTGAATAACTACATCGGGTGAATATACATCTTCTATGGCGAGGAGTTCCGGCAGCGGGAACTCGGATGCAACCATCAGCCCATAAATGCTGTAGAAGTACATATACTACACTTCCCGACATAAATATTGATCACACGTAGAATTATCGTGGAATCTGCGTAAGATCACAAGTCTAAAACAATGTGTGGTAACACATAAATGAACTCAAACGTATTTGATCGCTGACTTGCCGAAAACGTGCGTTATGGTATAGTCATACTTAGTGTGACGGCGTGGGTTC
>CALBRY010000026.1 GCA_937927665.1 uncultured Chloroflexota bacterium | reverse complement strand
TGAAGTTGGTGATTCTCGATGATGTGTGGGATGGCGAAGCCCTCAAGCTGGTGATGGACGCTCTGCCGCCTGGTTTCCCCGCGCTGATCTCGTCGCGCCAGCGTTTTCCGGTTGGCAAAATTCTGGATGTGAGCGAACTCCCCCGCGAGCAGGCGCTCGAATTACTCAACTATCACGCATCCGAGCAGTATACGCTGGCGGATACCGACGCCGTTGAGCTTTGCAGCCGTGTAGGGGATCATCCGTTCACGCTCGAAATCGCCGCCAAAACGCTTCAGGTGGATATGATCACCCCGGCGGAACTGCTCGAACGTATCAAAAACTCGCCGCATTTGCTCGAAATGCCGGAAGGCTATGCCACGCCGGGACGCTCCAGCGTTAAAACACTCTTGAGCGACAGCGTCAGCGTGTTGGACGAGAACACACGCCAAGTATTCATGGGATTCGGGGCGCTGTTCGTTCCCAAAGTCACCCCCGAACTCCTAGCCGCCGCGCTTGGGGTGGAGTCCCAATCAATCGAACTCGCGCTGACAACTCTGCTGCGGCGCGGCTTGATCCGCCGCGAAAAATTCGGCACGACAACGGTCTACACCATTCACAGTCTCGCGTACAGCTATGTCCTTGCCGAACCGTCCATCGGGCAGCATGATGTAATCCGCGCTGCACGCGAATACGCATCCGCTCACAAAGACGATTTTAATGCGATCGATACTGAGCGCGGCAATCTGCTCAAAGCCGCCGAAGCCGCCGCCGTTTCTTATGATGGCGAAAGCACGATTGCGATCATGCGTTCGCTGACCGTTGATGGCGGCTATTTTAATGCGCGCGGGCATGACAGTTTGCTGCTTTCGTGTCTCGATCAAGCAATTGCGGAAGCGCGCACAGCGGGCGAATCACAAGCCGAGACGCTGCATTATTTCCTGAGTCGTCGCGGAAATGCGTTCTACAGCACCAATATTCCCGCGCGTGCGCTTGCGGATTACCGCGCCGCCCTCGAACTGGCAGACAGCCTGAATTTACCGGCGCGTCAGGTGATCCTTCACTGCGTGATCAGCAAGATTTACAGTGATCAAAGTGAATACGAAACGGCTGAAACGCATCTGAGCGCCGCATCAACGCTCGCGCACCAATCCGGTGATGATCTGCTCATCGCTCGTGTGCTTGAACAGCGCGGGTATCACTACGCCCAGAAGCGAGATTTTCAAGCGGCAAAGCAGACTTACCTTGAGCAAGTCGCGCTTGCCGAAAGACTCCAGCATTCAGAGCGGCTGTTTTTTGCGCTGTGCAATTTGGCAGCCGCCGAAACCGAACTCGCGGATCATCAGCACGCGCTGACGCATGTCGGCGATGCGATGGAGATCGCCCGCAGTCACGATAATCGGGTATGGCTCGGTTATGCGCTGTACGTTGCCGGTACGGTCTATCACAACAAAGGAGATCGCGCACGCGCGGCATCTGTGTTTGCGGAAGTCTTAGAGACATTCCGGAGCATTGGCAATCTGCGGGGTGCCGCAGAATTGGAAGACTACATGAAAAGTCACGGCTATTCCTCCTGAAATATCAGGCGCGCTTGCTCCATTTATTGATTAAACGAGGGGAAATGATGAAGTTGATCCGAGTGCTAATCCCATTGATGATGTTGGCTGTCTGCTTTTTGCAGCCTGTAGTTGCACAGGAGTCGCCTGTCTACATCGTAATTGTCGATGACTTCGCTGGGAACATGCGCCGCCTTGTCGATCGTGTGACGCGGCTCAGAGAATATCGCGATATTCTCACGCCGCTTGTGCTGCAAGCGGATGCGATTGGTGCCCGTGAAGTCGGATCATTCCGTTTGCCAACCACGCGGGATAGAGATGCGATCATTGCGCCTCAACAGGGTGCGACACCGACCCCACTTGCTCCCCTTACGGAAGTGATAATTCCCAATCTGCGCGGAGAGGTCAATCGCGCCGCCACCGCCATCAACCGTGCCCTGAGTACCGAGCAGATCATCACGGGTCGCGCGGATATTAACACCGAAAACTGCGCGGTTACGACCGAGGGCGAAAGCATTTTCTCCACGGGTGGCGCAAGTATCTTCTCCACGGGCGGCGCAAGCATTTTCTCTACAGGCGGCGCGGGGATCTTCTCAACGGGTGGCGCGGGCTATTCGACACAGCCCCACGGTGTCCGTGTTGAGGCATTAGTCAACGAACTGATCACCCAGAATGCGCCCGACGCCCAGATCATCGTGCGGCGCGTTGATACCGCCGGATTCACCACCAGTGTGATCCTCGAACGGCTTCAAAGTGAACTCAACACGATCAGCAGCAGCAGCCCCGGCGCGGATGTCGTCGTCAATATGAGTTTCGCCGTTGTGCCATGCACAAGTATTGGCACACTTGCAGCCTACGATGCGATGATGCGCCAGCTTGACCCGACAGTCGCAGGTGATATGGCAGCACTTCAGGCATTCTTTGATGAAATTGTCGCATCCGGCGTGTTAAGCGCTCCGCTCAACAGCAGTGACGCGATGAATACCTTCCTAACCCAGAGCTGCAATGCCGCCGAACAGCGCTGTAGCTACACCTCACTCGGTGATGTGATCCCCGTCGCAGCAGCAGGAAACGCGGCAGCAGCATACCCGTATTTCCCGGCGGCATGGTCATCCGTCATCGCGGTCAGCGCAAGTGAGGACAGCGAATCATTTGTTCCGACGGGCAGCCTCGCGCCGTACTCGAATGCAGGAACAGTCATGATGCCGGGAACGTGGATTTCGCCAACAGCAATCGAGATCGGCACATCATTCGCCGCGCCGCGCTACAGTTTCTTGATGGCACTCTATCTGTTGGGACGCGATAACGATTTCTGCCATACCGGAGCGCCAGTCGCGCCGACGCTCCCCGGTCAGTGGGGAATTAATCCGCCATCCTCCCCCGCAGTGCCGAACGATACAATCTGCTAGCTA
>CALBRY010000025.1 GCA_937927665.1 uncultured Chloroflexota bacterium | reverse complement strand
TTTATCGCCTAATGCAAGTGATCCAGAACACACTGAACGCCATATATGTAAAAGCGTTTTGACAACGCACAGAGCTTTTACTATACTTTTTTTAACTGGAGGTTTTTATGCAAAATTCACGAAACAAAGTACGGTTGCTCCTCTCTCTCCTCTCCATTTTGTCCTTCTCTTTCACCTTCGTTTCAGCACAGTCGGAAAGTGTCCCTTGGAGTGCATGGGAGTCGCTGGATATCAGCACCATCGGCGATGACAACACTGGCTCAACAGCCGCGATGGGCGATATCGATGGCACGGCGGCGTTGATGATTACACCGGGCGGTACATCGGATGAAACCAAGATCGCTGTTCCTCTGATGGGAAGCGATCTCGCAGATTGGGCGGATGCTACAGCAGTTGCGTTGGATGTATATCTGCCGGAAGGCAATACCCTTAACCCGAACAATTTCTTCTTGGGCATGGCAGATGTGACAGACGGTGCGTTTAACTGGCTTGCGGGCGTGTTTAGCAGCACATCGGCGCAGCCCGGTTGGAACACGATCACTTACCCGATCGATACCGCTATGCGCGCTCTGGAAGCAGATCACCATTACACCCTATTTTTCTCGTTCTATTACGATGCGGGCAGCAAAATTCCGCTGACCGAACCGTTCTACCTCGGCGGCGCGGTGCTTTACGGGTTGGGCGGAGATACCGCTAATCAGCCGTATCATCAGGAAGTTGATAGGCTTCTCGGCATGAATGACGCCGATTTTGTCGATGCGGTTGCCCGCGAAACTTTCGATTTCTTCTGGCTTGAAGCGAACCCCGAAAATGGCTTGATCAAAGACCGCAGCACCCCCGATTCACCCGCAAGCATCGCTGCTGTTGGCTTCGGCTTGGCGGCGATTCCGATCGGTGTGGATCGCGGATGGATCAGCTACGACGACGGGTATTCGCGTGTGCAAACGACGCTGGAAACCTTCTTGAACGGCGGTGTTCAAGGGGAGCACGGTTTCTTCTTCCACTTCATCAGTATGCAAACTGGCGAACGCGTTTGGGAAAGCGAAATTTCCTCGATTGATACCGCGTTGCTCGTCGCGGGGGCGCTGGTTGCCGGACAATATTTTGAAGGTACAGACGTTCAGACGCTTGCCAACCAGCTTTACGAAAATGTCGAGTGGGATTGGATGCTCGGCATGGATTACATGATCAGGATGGGCTATTTCCCCGAACGCGGATTTATCAGCGCAGCGTGGGATCATTTTGATGAAAGCATGATTTTGTACGCGCTGGCAATCGGATCACCGACGCACCCGGTTGATGCTTCGAAATGGCGCGCATGGGATCGCCCGGTCAACCGCGACGGTCGCTATGTCTATTTGCCCGGCGAACCGCTGTTCGTGTACCAGTATCCGCTGGCATTCCTTGATCTTCAGTACAAAGAAGACCCATACGTGAACTACTGGAACAACACCGCTTCAGCTTGTGAGCGCAATCGTCAGTTTGCGATCGATCACAGCGACGACTACCAGACTTATCAGAATGGGGTATGGGGTCTCAGCGCATCGGATGGTCCATCCGGCTACCGCGCTTATGGCGCATGGCAGGATAATCACGATGGGACGATTGCGCCGTATGCCGCCGCCGCTTGTCTGCCATTCACCCCTGCGTTTGCGCTGGAAGGCATGCGCGCTGTGCTGCGCGAATACGGCACGCTGGCATGGCGTGAATACGGGTTCGTGAGCGCGATCAATGAGGATGAGGATTGGTATTCGCGTGATCATATCGGTATCGATCAGGGTGACATCCTGCTTATGATCGCCAACTATCAGGATCGATTCGTGTGGGATTTATTCATGGCGAATCCGAACATTCAGAACGCGATCACGGCGATGGGATTTGTCGAAAGTGCGGGGAACTATACGATCAGCCCTGCGTATTGGTCGCAGGTAACCGGACAGTAATATAAAGCATCAGCGCAAAGTCGCAAAGAAAATGTACTCTCTTTGCGACTTTGCGTTAACGCCCTTATTGTTCGTCCGCAGCGAAGCCGAGTTTTTCCAGCATCGGCGTGATTTCGGGGTTGCTCATGAATAAGCGCCACAGCAAGCCCGTCCGGTGATTTTCGATCATCACCACCACAGGTGCTTGATTCAATCCCATCGAAATCGGAGATACCCATTCATTCGTCGGGTTGATCGCATCACGGAAGCCGAAAATCCCCCACAGTTCAGGATAATGTGTATAGGCGTGGCGGAGAAACGCCATTGATTCGTCGGGCGTGTAGGGAAAACTCGCTAATGCTCCGGTGGGCGCAATCGTACCGTCATCGTCTTTCGGATTCGCTTCACGCGGGTGATAGCCAAACTCGCCATCGCTCGCTGTCAGCCCCCAGAAGTTTTTCCCGTAGCCCTTGTACCCGCCGGGATTGGCGACACAGTGGCGGTGATTGATCAGCGCTATCGTCCGGTTGTTCTCAAAATAGTTGGTGTAGCGGTCGCGTTTGCCGCGTGGGTCAAAGCCGAGGAAGGAGTAGTGCAGGAAGAACAGCGGTCCACCTGATCCCACACCGACATCGAGTTTCAGCCCGTGATAGGTTTCGCCGTTGGTATAGCTTCCGCCCGCACTTGTTTGTCCCCATCCCTCGCGGTATTCGCGTGCGAGTTCGGACTGCGATGCCCATCCGGTGTGGAACAACTCCGCCGGAACAGGATGTGTCGGTGATGCGACCGCCAGCAGATACACGATCATCGTCTCGTTCCAGCCGATCAAGCGGTGATTGATGTGCCACTCGTACTCCGCCGACCAATGCCAATACAAGTAGGCGGGATCAGCGGGGTTGCGATACCAATCCCATTCGACGCTTTCCCATAAGCGCGTGATCGTCTCACGGATGCGGCGCTCATCGTCGGTATCACGGTCGAAATACTGGCGCGCCGCGAGTAAGCCGTGAATCATGAACGCCGTTTCGACCAGATCGCCGCCGTTATCGTATTTGCCGAACAGCGGGATCGTCTTGCCTGTGCGCCCATCCATAAAGTGTGACCATACACCGTGATAACGGTCGGCGGTTTCGAGGAAATGCAGCGCCTTGTGCATCCGCTCAACCGCCTGCTCACGGGTAATAAATCCGCGCTCCACGCCCACGAGCCATGCCATCACCCCGAAACCGGATGCGCCGAGCGCCACCAGATTCGGATCGCCGGGGATCGTTTCGAGCGCGAGTCCTGCATCGGGGTGCGCGTCTTCCCAGTAATGACGCAAGTGTGCTTCTTGCACCATCGTGAGCAGTTCTTCATCGCTGAAAGATCGCGTTTGCGTACTGACCGATTCCGTAGGTGCAGATTCTTGATACGCTTGATTAACCGCTGTCACGCGGAAATGATGTTCGCCGTGTTGATCCACGCGGGCGGCATAGCGGCTAAACGATGGGTTTTGAATGCCAATAGGCGTAAAGGTCTTGCCATCGCGTGACGAATAGATCACGACGTATTCGACGTTGGGATCGGTGATCGGCTTCCATGTCAGATCAACATGCAAGTCATAGCCTTTCGCAGTGAGTCCGGTTGGCGGTTGCACGGGAACACTTACGCCAGCGGCTTTGTCCACATGCCGGACTTTGATTTCGTCGATGTAGAGGGTGTGCGGTATTTGATCGTCGATGCTCTGCCGGAAACCGACACGGCTGAGTTCGCTATAATCTACCGTACTTGTTGATGTGCCAAATGCCGAAAACGGAATCTTCAGGTAAACCCATTGGTGCGCGGGCAGTTGATCGATCACATGATGCAGCCAAACCGAGCCGCCCCAACCACCTGATCGCAGTTCTACATGAAACACGGGGAGCGCATGACCAGCGATTGTATCTTCGCTGTATACCCACATGCACACGTGATCGCCTCCGGCGTGGGTTTCGCGTCCACGCCAATCATCGACCAGAATTTCGGCTGACCAACGGCCGCCGCGCATCGACCGCCACGAAAGCTCAAGCGCATTGGGCGGGCTGATCCAATGCTTATCGGTAATGGGGAGGCGGTTGTTGACGGTTTTAACTTCGCTCGGCGCGCTGACCATTATCCGCGATGCGCTGTAATGGGTCGCGGTCATGCTGTTATCAAAAATGAGGTGCGAATAGTAAGAATGGTGAAAGCTCACGGCTGATCCTGCCTGTCTAATCACTCAGGGTAGGTTTTCATTTCAAGGTATCAGGTTTTTCGGTTCTCGCTAGTCCATGATGGGCGGTATGGCTCCATTGTTTTGACAGTCACAACGCTTTCCCCCTACAATGCAATCGGATAGTCATCCCAACGAGCCAATAACTCATGATTCCAGCGCGTTTTAGTGGTTTCCCCTTCACAGCACCGCCCCCGGTTGCCCGCTAGACAGGGCAGTCCGCAGCGTTGTTGAGTTCCCGTCACACTTTGCTGACGCGGTTAAATTGATCCTGCATTCTGCCCGCTGATTGGTTTCGCAGCGGACGCTTACTGCGTTCCTTCATCCTTCCAACTCAACCTATGCGATTCAAGGGCAGGAACACCCATGCGGAAAATCCAACGACTCCAGCCGGATGGTTTATGGTTGGTGACAGGCGCGGCGATCATTTGGGGAACGATCGGCGTTGCTACACGGGCAATCTACGAAAGCGATACCACCACATCGCTGTTTATTAACTTGGCGCGGATGCTCATTGCTGCGCCGATTCTGATGGCGGCAAGCTGGCATATTCTCGGTCGGAAGATGTTCGATATCGGGCGGCGCGATCTGTGGATCATGCTGCTAACGGGGCTGCTGCTCGCGGTTTCTCACGCGGCGTATTTTGCGTCGATCCGGTATTCCGGCGTGACAATTGCCACCCTGCTGACGATTTGCATCGCGCCGCTGGTGGTCACGTTCGGTTCAGTGATGCTCAAGTTTGAATCGCTGACGGGACGCACGGTGATCGCGCTGGTGTGTGCGCTGACAGGCAGTGTGATGCTCGTCGGTTTCAACCCGAATGACGCGGCACAATCTGAACTTGTGACCGGTTCAATCTTCGCGTTGATCGCTGCTGTCAGTTATGCGGGCGTGATTCTGTGCGGGCGCTTTCTCGCGGCAGGTTATCATCCGCTTCAGGTGACGGCAATCACGTTTGGCGCGGGAACGATTGTGCTGTTGGTGATCAACCTTGTGAGCGGAATCACCGCCGTGCATACGCCGCAAGGCTGGTTGATGATCGTGTATCTGGGGCTTGTGCCAACTGCGCTGGCATACTGGTTACTGCAATCGGGATTGCGATCCGTTTCCGCGACGACAGCCAGCATTGTGAGCATGCTCGATCCGCTGGTGGCGGCAGTACTCGCATGGGTACTGTTTGGCGAAACGCTCGCCGCAGCCGGGATTGGCGGCGCGGTGCTGCTTCTACTCAGCATCTTTCTCCTATCGGTTAGTCCGAAACCCAATAAGTCCTGAACAACTTCTGAAACAGTGCGCTCTAAGCTTGTGGACGTTTTCACACACCGAGGAGTTTTTCTATGGTGGCAGCATCCTCATCGCCTCATAAACGACGAATTCGATTGAACACGCCCAAGATCAATCTGATTCTTGATCTCTTTCTCGCGCTCGCTTTTGTCGTCGATCTGGAATATCACTTCACCGGGTTGACGCTGCACGAGTTGATCGGGCTTGCACTCGGAATTACGCTGCTCGTTCATATCCTGCTGCATTGGGGGTGGATCGTCAGCATCACGCGGAAGTTTTTCAATAAACTGTTCCACGAATCCCGCCTGAATTACCTGCTGAATATCCTTGTGTTTGTCGATCTGTTCGTGATTACGCTCACCGGACTCGCCATTTCGCGCACACTTGGCTTAAATCTCGGCTTGGATCGCAGCTTGATGCAGACTTTCGAGCGGTTGCACATTCTGGCGAGTAACTTCA
>CALBRY010000024.1 GCA_937927665.1 uncultured Chloroflexota bacterium | reverse complement strand
GAACGTGAAAAAGAACCCGTTGAATTTCCACAGGGACAAATTCCGCTGACCGATGGCAAACCGGGAACATCCGATCAGGTGGCTGAACTGGTGCTGTTTCTAGCATCGGATGCAGCGGGGCATATTTCCGGTACGGAGATGTGGATCGACGGCGCTCAAAGTTTGCTGCAAGGCTAGAAATAAGGGGAAACCACAAAGGACACAGACTATGTTTAGCTCTCTGTCCTTTGTGTGCCTGTGATCAGGGGCTTTTTTGTGCTTCGAAATACTTGTCGCGGTTTGCGGCGCGTGCGATCTTTCCGCTGCTCGTTTTGATCAGCCAACGAAGCGGGACAAGATCGACATAGCGGGCGCTCACATCGGTTGATTGAGCGATGCGGGAGCGGATGGTGCGAACGATGACGGCGCGTCCCTCCCCTTCGAGATCAGCGGGATCGTCCACCTCCGCAAGAATGCCGATGTCCTGCGTTCCTAGATCAGTGTTATCGACACCAAACGCGACAATACGCCCCGGATGAATTCCGGGAATATCATTCAGCAGATTTTCGATATCCTGCGGATAAATATTCTTGCCACCAACGATGATCAGATCTTTCTTACGTCCGGTGATGTAAAGCTCACCGTCAGCGAGATAGCCCATATCACCTGTGAAGTACCAACCATCAACCAGCGCTGCTGCCGTAATCTCCACTTGATTATGATAGCCGGAAAGCATCGAGTCACTTTGTAGGGCAATTTCCCCGATTGATCGTTCCGGGAGTGTCTGCCGCTCTGCATCGACGATCCGCACCTGACAGCCGATAATCGGCGTGCCGCACGAAACAACCTCAAACGCGTCTCCGTCTGTCTGGTAGGCAATACGTTCTTCTGCCAACCGCCGCCGATCGACGCGATCAATGCGCGGGATCTTATTCATCTGGCTTGATGTTACAGCGAATGTGTTTTCCGCCATCGCGTAGCACGTCATCAACGCGGACTCGCGGAGCGCAAACGGCGCAAAGCGGGCGGTAAAGACGCGGTGGCTTTCGGCATAAACTGGCTCTGAGCAGTTGATGACAGCCCGCAAGCTGGATAGATCGATTCCATCCAGCGCAGAATCACGAATGCGGGTTGCAAGAAAGTTGTACGCGAAGTTTGGCAGCCAAACTAGCGATCCACGATGCCGCGTGATCGCCTGAAGGAGTATTTGAGGGGCGCGCACCCACGCAGTAGGAGACATCAGCACAAGGTGAATCGCTTGCATGATCGGCTGGATAAAGGCGGCGATCAACCCCATATCGTGATACAACGGCAGCCAACTCACGATCACGTCATCGGGGGCAAGCTCGATCGCTTGACCGTAGGATGCAAGTTGGTTGATCACAGCGCGGTGTGAGAGCATCACGCCTTTCTGTAATCCGGTACTGCCCGATGAGTGCTGCAAGAACGCGATTGAATCCGTTTGTGGGAGTGGACGGGCGAGGTATTCCGCCGGATCGCCACCCGGCTGAAGGGTATCAGCGCTGATCACCACTGCCAACCCATCAAGCGCCGCACTGAGTGGATCAAATAATGCTGTATCCGTGATCACAAAACGGGCGTTGGCATGCTGAACCAACTTGCGAACACTATCATAGTAGCGAACGGGATCGAGCTTGTCCGTCAAATAGGCGAACATCGAAGGCACCGCACCGAGCAGCATCGCACCCCAGAATCCAAACAGCGCATTTTCCTCTTGCGGCAAAATGAGGACGACGAGTTCCCCCGGCGATGCACCAATCGCATCAAGCGCGTGGGCATAACGCGCCGCATGATGAAAAAATTCACCCACGGAATAGGATCGTTCAGCTTCCCCGCTGATCACTGTCACCGAGCGGTGATCAGCGCAGTGTTCCAACAGCCAGCGTACCTGATGGAGCAGCGTTTCTGGCTTTGCATCGAGCGTAATCGGAACTACGGTCATCGGGCAAGCTTTGCCTCGATATTGCTGACAATTTGATTAAGCGTATCCATGTTATCGACCGTGAGTTCAGGATCGGCAAAGTGGACGCCAAACGTCTCTTCAATGAAAACCGCGAGTTTCGTCAAGTCGAACGAATCAACCCACCCTCCAGAGATCAAGGGTTCGTCATCTGTAAAAATGTATTTGGGATCGTTGCTCAACTGCTGGCTGATATAGGTGCGAATCTGATCTTTCATTTACCCTTATTCCTCACAGGCGCTTAAGTGCGAGACATGTTCGAAGGGTAAAACATAGCAAACAGATTTTCAATGATCGTACAAATGTGCGCCAAGCGGCGTATGAAAACAAACCCGGCAAGCTTAACCCGTGGAACAAACCCCAATCGTGTCCAACGGCGTTGTGATGGTTCATGTGTTCACCGTTGGATTTTGTTTCGGGAGAGGCAAGCCTACTTGGTTGCCTCCCCGTTTGAGTTTATTGTCGTCCGCGCAGTTCCATTATGGATAGGCGCAAATACCGAAGGTTTTGCGGTCCATAAATCCTACGGATGATTGTTCTCAATCTCCGTTACGAACAGCGTACCGGGAGTGCCCGGACCATCTGTAAAGTTGCCGATCCATATGTCATAACGCCCACTCAACGGGCTGTTGAAGTCGATGGTCGGGTTGAGTGTTCCGTACGAGTCATCACTGCAAAGGAAAGCGCCGTTTGCCGAATTGATAACCATCGTCGTGTCTCCCCCACTGACGAAGTAGAAGCGCAGCAGCGTTCCATTTCCACTCGTAAAGTACACGCTGAAATCCGGCGCAGAGGTCGCAAAACCTGAGCAACCCGCACCCAGATAAGAAACGTTCACCGGACCGCCCGCCGTGATGCCCATCTGGAACGGGTCAGGCAGGAAACCGCTTGTGAGCGAGGTGGAACCGGAGTTCGGTGGCAGGTTGAAATTGAGCGTCGCTGCTTGTGCGGGCGGCAGTGTCACTGTCGCGGTTGCTGTTGGGATGAACTGCGTATTCGTGGCCTGCACGGCGACCGGCGCACTTGCGGTCGGCACTACGACCGGGACAAGCTGGCACGGTCCACCGAGGCGCACGACCCCCGCAGAGATCCATCCCGTCAAGCCGCCAACGTTGATCTGATACCAGGACGAATCCTGCAAGCGACCGATGACACTGCCGATTGTGCTGCTGTTGATCTGGGTGATCACTGCAAACGTGGTGCTGGGACCCATGCGGACATTCACGTTCTGCCCGGTTGCGGAACCGAGAATACACACGCTTGACGCTGGCAGCGGCGCAAGCTGAGCAGCAGGCAGCGTCGGCACAACAATTTCCGTCACAACGACGGGCGGCGCTTGGTTTAGGCTGCCCGAATTATTGGCTGTCCCGGGCATCAGACACGAATTGAAATTATTCGCCAGCGCCACGCAGATCGTAAAAGCCTCGGAGGCATTCGCGCCGCTGTTGGCGATTTCCACCAAGAAACTGCTGTTTCCGGCGGGGATCGCCACATGCAGACCACTCATGCGCGGGCTGCTCGATGCAAGGGGTTCACCGGTCGCCGCATCGGTCAGCGTGACGGCGGGACCGCCCGTTTGCAGCAGACTATGTACGAACAACCAGCGCCCTTGATCCAGTGCACTGCTAAAGCTGTAACGGATAATCGGCGCGCTGCTGCTTACTGTGCCGTTGACGATCTGCCCGGTGGGGAGTGCGGTCGGCGGGGCAACCTGAATCCCCTGTACATTGATCAGCAAATCGCCGGAAGCGCCGCCCGCCGTGGTGATATCGAGGCGAATGAGTCCCGCCGGAGCCTGCACGTTTGGGACTTGCACCGCCGTTTGAGTTCCGTTATTTTGCGCCACCGCGAGGACGTTGTTGTTCCCATCATAAACCGTCACCATTGGGAGCAGCCCCGGAGTAATGGCGAATACACGCACGTTGAGCGCCTGCGGCTGATCCACCAGCACGAGGTAGCTCAAAACGGGTGCAGCGGGGGTGATGCTGCCGGTCACATTGTCACCGATGTTAATCGGTATCGGCGTGTTTTGGGCGGAAACCGTGAATGCGCCCATCATCGCCATCAACAGCGCGATGATCCCAACAGCTAACTGCATCTTCTTCGTCATCTGCGATTCCTTTTTTGTGAGCATCATCAAAACGTGTTCAATGTGACGAATGCCGTCCCTACGCATGAGCGGAGGCAGTTCGCTGACACCAATGCAGCAGCAAAGGTAGGGCGGCATGGTTCGCAGGCCGCCCCATTATGCTTACGGGTGATTGTTCGTGTTTTCCGTCACGTAGAGCGTCCCGCTGGCGAATTCAGGCTCGAAACTGCCTGCCCACACGTCATAACGCCCGCTCATAGGCGAATTGAAATCGATCGTCGGGTTTTGCGTCCCAAAGGATTCATCGCCGCAGCGGAATGAACCGTCTGGGGCATTGACCACCAAATACGGGTCGTCCCCGGAGAGGGTGAAATAGAAGCGCAGCACCGGGAATACGCCAGCGGTGTACTCCACGCTGAAACTCGGCGCGCTGGTCATCATTCCGTCGCAGCCTGCGCCGAGATAGTTCGCCCTCACCGGACCGTATGCAAACACCCCTACCGTGAAGGGATCAGGCTGGAAACCGCTGATAAGCGCCGCGGCGCCATGCACGGGCGGCAGGTTGTAATTGAGCGTCAACGCAGGCACGGTGTTGGTCGCTGTCGGCGCGGGCGGCTGGATCCCCCCTGTCGTTGAGGTGGGGATCACACCCGGCTGTAACGTGTTGGTGCTGGTAGGTGTCACGCCGGGCGGTAATGTGTTTGTCGGCTGCGCGCCGCTTGACGGGGGTGGGCTTACGACCGGGGCAGTCTGGCATGGTCCGCCAATCCGGACGACCGATGCGGAAATCCATCCCGTGATGCTGCCGACGGTGATCTGATACCACGACGTGTCCGCAAGGCGACCGATCACGTTGGCGGTTGTAGTACCGTTGAGCGTCGTCACTACACCAAACGTCGTGCTGGGACCCGAGCGGACATTAACGTTCTGCCCAGTCGCGGAGCCAAGAATACACACACTCGACTGAGGCAGCGGCGCAAGCTGCGCCGAGGACAGCGTCGGCACGACAGCTTCGGTCGCGGCGACGACGGGCGGAAGCTCTGTTGCAAGGATCGCAGTCGTTCCCCCAAACATCGGGCAGGAATTGAGATCGTTTTCCAACGCGAGGCAGATCAGGAACGCTTCGGATCCATTCACGCCGCTGATAGCGATTTCCACGATAAAACTGCTGTTTCCGGCGGGGATCGCTACATGCAAGCCTGTCAATCGCGGACTGTTCGAGGTGAGGGTTTCGTTGGTCGCCGCATCGATCAACTCGATGGCGGGACCACCGGTTGGCAGCAGACTATGCACCAACAACCAGCGTCCATGATCGGGTGATCCGCTGAAGCTGTAGCGCATGATCGGTGCGCTGCTGCTCACCGTGCCGTTGACGATCTGCCCGGTGGGGAGCGGCGTCGGCGGGGCAACCTGAACCCCCTGAACATTCACCAGTACGTCCCCGGCAAACCCACCGACCGATGTGATCTCCAGACGCACAAGCCCTGCGGGAGCCTGCACACCCGCGACTTGAACCGCCGTTTGAGTCCCGTTGTTCTGTGCCGCTCCGATGACATTGTTGTTCCCGTCATAGACGGTTACGATCGGGAGCAGTCCCAGAGTGATAGCGAACACGCGCACATTGAGCGTTTGCTGCTGATCAACCAGCAGAAAATAACGCAGGGTTGGCGCGGCAGCCGTGATGCTGCCGGTGACATTTTCACCAATGTTGATCGGCGTCGGCGTATCCTGGGCGGCGACAGAGAATGCGCCAATCATCAGCACCATCAAAAACATGATGCCCCCGAAGAGTAGGCGCGTTTTGTGCGGCATCATTGATCCCTTTGTTGGCGGCTAGGCTTCATTGATTCAGTGTAGTCGTTATGCAAAAATGCGCTACAGCTCGATAGACTCCGTGAATCACGGACCCAGAAATAGCAAGTGGAGGCGATGTTCGCCTCCAGACTCATTTCCTGCCGAACAAAAGGCTAGGGCTCAATCCGATTGAACCGCGCTGCGTTCACGCCAAACGCGCTATTTGCCAACGCGACGGAGACTTGTCTGTCGACGAAACAAAACAGCGGTTATGCGCTCATTTTGGCGCACAGCCACTCCAGCCATTTACTCCGAAACTACTCTAGTGAATGCTTCAAAGTGTGTGAAGTCTGCGCCGCACGCATCGGTTTCACTGCTAGATGCGCAAAATGCCCCTTTGTTTCCCCACCAATCCGCAAATCCTGAAAAACGCATATCCAGCGCAGAAAAACGTAAAGATTCTGTAACGGCATTTAGGTTGACAATAAATGAAAGAGAGTTAACAGGGGATTAAGTTATGTTGCTTTCCTCAATACTAATCAAGGCTGTGTTCTCCTTCTTGTACCGCGTATCGCTGGTTATCAGCTTGGTGATTCTGCTCGCCGCATGCGGCGGCGGAACGCCTACACCTGACCCGGCGACTCCGACCGTTGACACAAGCAGTCAGTCGAGCACCGCAGAATCAGATACGGTGCGGATTGGACTATCGATCTCCAATTTGGCGAATCCGTTTTTTGCGTCACTCCAAGAGGGCGCTGCTGAAGCCGCTGATCGTCTCGGCGTGACGCTGCTCGTTGAAGATGCCGCCGATGACGCTGCGGCACAGGCTGAGCAAATTCAGTCTTTGATTGACGCAGGGGTCAATGCGCTTTTGATCAACCCCGTCGACTCCGAATCGATTACTGCGTCGGTTGAAACCGCCAATGCTGCTGGAATTCCCGTGTTCACGATTGACCGAAGCGCTTTGGGCGGTGAGGTTGTCGCACACATCGCTTCCGATAACCGCGCAGGCGGTGAGATGGCAGGAGATTACCTTGCGGACATCCTCGGCGAGAGTGGGAATGTCGTTGAACTTAAAGGGATCGAAGGAACTTCGGCTGCACAGGATCGCGGCGCTGGATTCAATGAAGCGCTCACCGCATATGAAAATATCACGATTATTGCCGCCGAAACCGCGAATTTCAGCCGCGAAGAAGGCGAAACCGTTTTCGCCGCGCTCTTGGAAGCCAATGCGGACATCGACGGTGTTTTCGCGCACAACGATGAGATGATCCTCGGCGCAATCGAAGCGGCGCGCGCTGCCGGTCGACTTGAAGAAATCCGGTTCGTCGGGTTTGATGCAGTTGACGATGCACTTACATCCCTCGAAGCCGGTGAACTACAGGCGACCATTGCCCAGCAGCCCGCCGAAATGGGACGTTTGGGAGTCGAAGTCGCTGTGGCGTACCTGAACGGTGAATCCGTTGCAGCCAATATTCCGGTCGATCTGGCGTTGATTACACGCTGACGGGTAGGAAGGAAGCCGGTATGCGCCTGCCACGTACTACGGTTGCGCAGCGCGTCACGTTCGCGTTTGTGCTCATGATTCTGCTCGTGTTGATCGGTACCGGGACGGGGCTGCTTTTCAGCCAGTCCTTCGCGGAGTCGAACGACGCGTCGGCGCACGCCTTTGATCAACTGCGCGCCGCGTCGAGGCTTGAGATCGCGTGGTATCAGGTCATCGCGAGCGTGGATTATATGCTGCTCACCCGCCAAACGAACCTAATTGAGGGGCGTTTGGGAGAGCAGATTGCAGCCTTCAATGAACGGGTTGCGGCAATGCAAGCCGAACCACCGGGCAGCACGCCTGAAGGCGTCGCGGCGGCATCGGCATCACTAACGACGCTTGCGGCACTGGTCGAAGACCTGAACCTGACCATTACCGAGCTGTTTGAATTGGCACAAGCCGCGAACTGGACGCGCGCCCAAGCCCACCGTCACACCGAACTGGCAGCACTTCAACGCCGTTTTAGTGAAGGTTTGGCGGATTTGCAGGACACCATTGAAGCGGATGCAGATGCCGCAATCGCAGAAGCAGTAAGCCTACTTAAGCGCACACAGCGCAGTTGGATCAGCGTATCGCTGGCGGCGGTTGTCGTCGGGGCGGTGGCTGCCTTCATCGTCGCGAGCAGCATCATTCGCCCGGTGGCGAGCTTGGTCAAGGTTGCACAGGCGATTCAAAGTGGAGATTTCTCTAGAGAAGCGTCATCTACAGGTCCGCAGGAATTGAGCGTGATGGCGCACGCCTTCAACGATATGACTGGCAAGCTGCACGTCTCAATTGAGAGCCTAGAAAGAAATGTCAGCGAATTGGAGATCTCCAACCGAGAGCGCGATCGCTTGATCGTCGAACTGCGCGACGCGCTGTTGTTCAAAGACCAGTTCCTCGCCACGATGAGTCATGAGCTGCGCACACCGCTAAATGCGATGATGGGTTACGCAGCACTCATCCAAGATGAGGAACTGGACGAGGACGTGCGCTACATGATCCAGCGCATTGAAGGCAATTCAAGCCGATTGTTGAACCTGATCAACGATGTGTTAAACATTGCGCGTATTAACGCCAACCGTGTCGAAATCCTGTCGCGCCCCATCGATCTCACCTCGATGGTCAAATCGTGGCATTCCGACTTTAAACATACGGCAGACGAGAAGGGACTGCAATTTGACGTCGAAATCGATCCGGCGCTCCCTGCGGTGATTATGGGAGACGAAGAGCGGCTCACGCAGATCGCGGCAAACCTGCTTCAGAACGCGTTCAAGTTCACGGGCAGCGGCTTTGTCCGGCTGCAAGTCCGCCGCCAGCAGAATGAGTGGCAGATCATCGTGTCGGATTCGGGGCAGGGAATCCCCGAAACATGGCAGCATCTCATTTTTGACGAATTCCGCCAAGTTGACAGTGGTTCCAAACGGAAACACGGTGGCGCAGGACTTGGCTTGTCGATTGTAAAGAAGCTGTGCCTACTTATGGGCGGCAGCGTGAGTGTAAGCAGCAAGCTGGAAAGCGGCAGCACATTCACTGTGAACTTTCCTCTTCGCACAGGGGTGACCCTCGAACAATCGCAGCCATCCGCAGAAAAGGCACAAGAGGAGTATACGAATGTCGCGGATCCCGCAGTTACTTGAGGGCTGGACTGTCCTCGTTGTAGACGATGAGGAAGATAGTCTGGATGTTGCCAATCGGCTGTTGACGAAAGCCGGAGCAGTGGTGCTTGCTGCCAGCAACGGTCAGGAAGCACTGAGTCTGCTGCATGGACACAAACCTGACTGCATCCTTTCCGACCTTTCAATGCCTGAAATGGACGGATGGCTGCTGATGCATGAATTGAACACGCATCGTGCAACAGAAAGCATCCCGGTGATTGCGCTGACCGCACATGCCATGCCGGGAGATAGACAGCGCGCAATCGAAGCCGGGTTCATCAACTACATCACCAAGCCGCTCGACGCGCGAAAGTTCATCATGCAGTTGGTCGCTATTCTTGTGGATATTCCACAGACAGGTGAGCGGTTGCAAGCAAAAGTGCTGCAAATGCAACCAGACACCCAATCTGAGGATAAGACCGAACCGAATCGGTTCCCTGCGCCACAGAACGTAACTTCGGATGACACGAATGTGTCACCTGCCGCGAACCCTAGCTCATAACGTGAGCCATAGGAGATAAAAATGACTCAGCACATCCTGATTGTGGAAGACGAACCCGATGGGGCAGATCTGGTCTTGAGAATGCTGCGCGCCACCGGCAAAGCCGCGGTGGTTGCAGGTAACGCGGAAGTCGCCCTTGCCCGCTTGCAGCAGTCTCCAGAAGAATTTCAAGCCGTGATCGTCGATCTTGCTTTGCCGGAGATGGATGGCTTTGAGCTCATGCAGGTGATCCGCCAAACACCGGCATTGCGCCACCTGCCACTGCTTGCAATCACGGCGTTTCACACGCCCGAATTAAAGGTTCGAGCACTAGAGAATGGATTCGATGCGTACTGCCCGAAACCGCTCGACACCACGATTTTCGTGCGCTCGCTCGAACAGTTGATTGGCGGATAGGTGTCGGATGGGATGCGTGAATACACGCTGAATACCGAAGCTGTCTGCACGAAGATGATCCATACGATGCGGAAGGGTATCGCTGCACAATCGTGCAAACGTTTGTTAGGAACGGGAAAGTATCTCTTAACTTTATACCCTCTCGTGTCTCACAGCCTTTGACGTTTT
>CALBRY010000023.1 GCA_937927665.1 uncultured Chloroflexota bacterium | reverse complement strand
ATGCGCCCAACACATCCTGCACCATCACCGTGACCACCCCGGCAGGGAAGCCAAAGGCGTATAGGTTTGCCTGTCCACCGGGAAGGCTTTCCCCGGCGATGTAACTTTGCGCCGTGAAAACGTCAAAACCTTCGACGAACGAGGGATACGCCGCGATGTCGAGGGTGGCGGCATACGCCGTGAACACGAGATCAGCCGAATCGAACGGGTTAATCGCCAATGCACGCAAACCGGGCGGCAGCGTGATGATCAACGCTGAGTCGCCGCGTTCGTATTCGTCGCTTGCGCCGGTCGCCACAGCGAGCGCCGCGCCGCTGCTCGCCAGAACCAGCTCCCCGGCTTCTTCATCCCACAGCGATTCCCAACCTTCGGGCAGGGTCGCGCTGAAAGCAAACTGTCTGCCGTTATCGTCCACCGGGAGGACGAACTCACCCTCCGCGCTGGTTGCTTCACTTTCCGGCACGGCATCCCCACTCGTCAGGGTGAGCGTGTCCCACATCGCTTCGCTGAGCACAAACACATCGTCAGTGCTGATGAGCAGCACAAAAATGAACGTATCCTCACGCTCAAAGGCAAACGCATCGACACTCGCACCTTCAATGAACGGAATGCCGAAATCAATCTCGTCATTGGCTTGCATGGGAAACAGTCCGAAGCTGATTGCCGGATCACCGTCGTAAACCTCACCCGTGGGCGAGCGCAAGCCTTCACGCTCAAGGAAGGCGGCGAGCGCGTCCGCCGCTGAACTGTCTTCCGGCAGATCAAGCGCCGCTGCCGTACCGGGCGCGAAAACAATCACACCGGTCGCGCCGCGTTTCACGCTGCCTGACCGTTCCAGGCTGGCATCCAGCACCGCTAGGGTGCTGGCGAGATACAAGGCCTCCTCATCGCTGAACGTCACCCAGTCTTCCGGGTGGCTGATGCTCAACGTCCACTCGTCATCGCTGAGGGTGGCGACTGCCCCAAGTTCGGGCGCTTCTTGCGCGATCACGGTTCCAATCAGCGCAAACAGGACTATAAACAGGCTCGTGAAGCTGATATGACGCAAAGTTGCAAAACGCATACGTTGAAAGGCTCCTCTAGGCTGGCAACAGGGTGAAAGGCTTGCGCCTCATTAACCATATAGCGATCTTCGATTTCGCGCAGGCTCCCCGAAAATGCTTCTATAATGGCTCAAGACAATCTGAAGTTTGTTTGATGCGAACAGACCTATTCCGAATCGAGTGCCGCTATGAATCCGATTTACCTTGTTGTGGGTCCGCCCGCTGTTGGCAAAAGTACGACCAGCCGCGCTTTAGCTGCCCAATTCCCCAAGAGCATTCATATTCCGGTCGATGATGTACGCAATATGGTCGTGTCGGGGCTGTTGCTTCCCAGTGCGGTCTGGAGTGATGAGCTGGCGCAGCAAATCACACTGGCGCGTACCACCGTTTCTTTGATGGCGCTCGCGTATCAGAAAGCCGGTTTTGCGGTTGTCATTGACGATTTTTGGGATGCAAATCACGCTTCTGATTACCAAGGACTGCCCGATAAAATACCGGTGACGGTGAACAAAATCGTTCTGTATCCAACCCAAGAGGAAGCGCATCGGCGTAATTTGCAGCGATCCGGTGACAGTCCGGCACGACCCTACATCGATGAAGGCATTCAGATCGTGTATCAACAGTTAACGCCAGCGCTGCCGCAGTTAGAACAAGAGGGTTGGTTCGTGGTCGATACAACGGCATTGCCCGTTGATGAAGTGGTCAATCACGTCCTTTCGCGTACAGCTTCATCGAGACCTTGACAGCAGTTTCGTGCCTACGAGAAGCTGCTATTTACTGCACAGCAAAATAGTAGCTTGTGAGGGTGCATCACATGAGAATTCGACATTTTCGCCTGAATTTCTCATACAAGTGTACCTTGCGACGCTGCATACCGACGATTCCACATGCTGGTCAGCGCATCGTGTCATACAGGTTCGTCTGGTAGCAGCAGTTCTGTCTGCACACCAGTGAGATCAGCATCGTTGATCGGAGAAGCAATCACACAGCCGGGGTGATTCTGAGGCGCAACTATGCTTTCTCCTGCGATCTAACCACCTCAGCGATTGCTTCCCACTGGTCAGCGATCTGTTCGGTTGAAATATCGCCCTTGAACCGCCGACGCTGCGGCCAAGCCGAGAGCGTACTTGCCCGATAGCATAACTCAACAGATTCAGCGACCCAGCGCTCATACGCAGCGATCCAGAGAAATGCGGCGTGTAAGAGTAGATATGCATCGGAAACCCGAATGTCCACACAGCCGCGTGGCAGGTCGCGTTCCTGCCACGCTGAAGGCGCTAAATCCGCTTCCGGTATCCACCGAACGCGGAAGCGATCTCGGCTGATGAACAGACTGCCGCGTTCCGGCGCGGCAATCCATAGTCCCCATCCCCAGAGAGTTAGCGCACCATCGGGAATCACGCCACAGAGTGTATAGGCGCTGTGATAGCGTGGTTCTGGTGATGGGCGTTTGGTGAATCCATACTCAATGAGCAGGTTGCCTTCGGCACGGCGCACGTCACAGCCCCAGCACCACATTTGTTGATCGATGAGCCCGATCCCGGTCTTAGATATGCCCTCCGGTAGTTTGAGGAGCAGCCCCGCAGCATGATGACGATTTCGTTTCCCCATCCTGATCTACTTCCGCAAGCGCAGCCATTCCATCACGCCATCTTTGATGCGCTCGAATTCCGAGGCGGGCTGATTGATCGTCAGCGCGCCTTCAAACCGTTCGCGCAAATCATCCGGGTCAACCCCGCCATACGAGCCAATGACGACGACCTGCGTATGCGCCGTTTCGCCTTCGCGCCATTTCTCGCCAAACGTCAGGCTGACGCGCTTGCCGACGACATGCAGCACGCCCCGGTTCTCCGGCATTTCGGCAAGCTGGACGAAGCCTTTGGCGCGATAAACGGTGAGCGGGAGGGTTTCAACCGCCTTTCGGAGCGCCTTGAGCGACAGCGGCTCATCGGAGCGCCAGCTCCACGTCTCAAAGACAAGGCTGTGATCATGGGCGTGATGTTCGTCGTCGTGGTCATCGTGCTCGTCGTGATCATGTTCGTGTTCATCCTGATCATGATGGTGATGCTCATGGTCATGATCGGCCGGCACACCGGCTTCGTGGACGTGAACATCTTTCGGCGTGACCGCTTCCATACGTTCGGGCGCATATGCCCCCACGCCTAATACCAACTGAGGCGGGACTTTGCCGTAGCTCGTTTCGAGGATGCGGGCGCGCGGAACAACCTCGCGCACCCATGTCTTAATCTCCTGAAGCTGCACCCCATCCACCAGATCGGCTTTGTTGATGACGACAATATCCGCCACGCCGACCTGTGACATGGCGAGGAAATACTGATCGCCTTCGAGCGCATCACCGCCTTGTTCGGCATCGATCACCGTGAGGATGCTGTCGAGGCGCACGAACGGTTTGAGATCGGGCAGCATGAAGGTTGATGCGACACCTGCCGGATCAGAGACGCCGCTGGTTTCGATGATGATGTATTCCGGCGTTTCGGTGCGCCGCAGCAGATCGATCATTGCCCGTAAGAGATCGCCGCGAATGGTGCAGCAGATGCAGCCGTTCGACAGGCTGACCCTATCGGCGTCGTCACCATCAACGCTGACGACCAACTGCGAATCGATATTGACCGCGCCGAAGTCATTGACCATCACCGCCACGCGCAGCCCGTGATCGCTGTGCAGCAGGTGATTGAGCACGGTGGTTTTGCCCGCGCCGAGAAAACCCGTCAGGATGGTGATCGGGATGGGTGTACGTGCTGGTTGTGTCATGCCTCAAGACCTCTATTCAGGGGCTATTTCCGTTACGATTAGTGTGCCTTGCTCATCGCCAATGGCGAGCAAGCGGTCATCCGGTGACCAGGCGACGTGCGAAACCGACCCCATGCCACGAAAGCCGCCGAGCGGCGTTTCGCGCTTGCCGGGCAGCCATACCAGTACCGCGCCGTCTTGTCCGCCGGAGACGAGGACATCGCCGCTATGCTGAAACGCGAGTGTGGTCAGCAGGTCTTGATGCGCGGTGAGCTGAATCGGCTTCGTGCCTTCGGGACCCTTGCCGCCGAACTTCCACACGATCACCGTTTCGCCGCCGCCCGTCGCCAGATACTTGCTGAAGCGATCCCACGCCAGTTCGCGGACTTTCGTCGGGTAGCCCCACATCATCGACGGTTCAGGTTTGCGTGCATCCCAGAAAATGATGCTGGAATCCTGCTGTCCAGCAGCAAGGATGCTGCCATCACGACTCCAACATAATTTGAGCGTCGATCCCTGCCATGTGAGTTTGCGGATCGGATCGGCGCTGCTGGCAGACCAGATCACCGCGCCGCCATATGCGCCGACCGCCAGATGATCCGTTCCCGGTTTCCACGCGATATCGGTGACGGTGCTGGCATGATCGCTGAATTCGCGGATTAGCTCCCCGTTCGCATTCCACAGGCGAACCAGTTTTCCCGCCGCTGTTGCCAGGACATCGCCTTTAGGCGACCAGAGCGCGCGTTCGCCCCAACTCGCCCCGGTTTTCAAGGTGTGGATGGCTTGCCCCGTCTGCACATCCCACAGGATTGCCTTGCCGTCTTGCCCGATGCTGGCGAGGCGGGTGCTGTCAGGGTGCCAATCGAGCGCATTTGTTCCCATCGCGTGACCGGGGAGCGTCACAGGAGCGACCGCACCGGACGCGTCGAACACGCGAATCTCCCCACTTACAGCGGCGGCGGCGATCCGCTTGCCATCCGGCGACCATGCCAGCGCGATCACATAGTCGTTCAAGTCGGCGCGCCAACGTCCTTCAAAACGCACGCGCCACGATGATCCCGTGCGGGCTACGCGAGACATGCGCGGAAATCCTCGTTCAACTGGGTGCGGTTCAGGTTACGCCCGATGAAGATCAGCGCGTTGTGGCGCAGTTCAAGCCCCCACGGGCGATCCGGGCGACCATCGAACAGCATATGTACGCCCTGAAACACGAAGCGTTCCGCTTGACCTTGGATGCTCAATACACCCTTCATGCGGAAGATGTCCTGTCCCTGTGTCCGCAGCAGATTCCCTAACCAGCGGTTGAGCTTGTCCGCGTCCAGATCGCCGGGGACGGTGATGCCAACCGAGGTCACTTCCTCATCATGCTCGTGATCTGGCTTGTACTCGCGGGTGAAGTGCGCGTCAAGACGCGTCGCGCCATTCAACAGCGCCGCGCCGAATTCGTCAGGGTGATGTTCGGTGAACAGGGTGTATAAACCAGCTTTGGCGATCTGAACGACGAAGCGGGTGTCGCCGCTGTCGTTCAGGACGAGCTGTGCCAGCGTTTCGCCGGGGGTGAGCAGACCGCCGTGTGTCAGCTTCTGATCCTCATCGCTGAAGGTGATCACCGCCCGTTCGACCAGCGCCGAAAGCGCCGCATCGTCGCTGTCGCTCAAGGGCAGCAGGCACACCTGCATCGCCGGATCGGGACCCGCGCCCATAACCCATTCGTAGATGCCGGGCTGCAAGTCATACACGCCCGACCACTCGAACGGGTATTCCGGCTCCATGAACTTGGGATCGACTTCCATTGCGCGATCCAGATTGAACCCGCCGACATTCAGCACGCGCTCCATCTCGACGACTGCGTTCTGCGTCCGGTAGATTTTCGCGGCGGCGTTCATCGCGTGAATCCGCGCTTCCAGCCGGTCGAGGTCTGCCGTCGCAACCAGATCGGTTTTGTTGAGCAGGATCACATCGGCAAACGCGATCTGTTCCTGCGCTTCATCGCTGTCATCGAGATGTTCCCAGATATGCTTGGCATCGACGACCGTCACGATCCCGTCAAGGCGCAGATGACGCTCCAGTTCGGCATCCATGTAGAAGGTTTGCGCGACGGGACCCGGATCAGCCAGCCCGGTTGTCTCGATCATGATGTAGTCGAAGCGGTCGCGGCGTTTCATCAGGTTGCCGAGGATGCGGATCAAATCGCCGCGCACGGTGCAGCAGATGCAGCCGTTGTTCATCTCGAAGACTTCTTCATCCGCGCCGATCACCAGTTCGTGATCGATGCCGACCTCCCCAAACTCGTTTTCGATCACGGCGATGCGCTTGCCGTGTTGCTCGGTCAGAATGCGGTTGAGCAGCGTCGTCTTGCCGCTGCCCAAAAAGCCCGTCAGCACGGTGACGGGAACACGGGTATCGGTCATGGTCGTCATCTTCAATCCTCTCTATCGACAACAGTAGCAGCCAAAAGCATGGTTTTTCTTGGGCGGCGCGCTGGTTTGCGCGGGGGTGCTGCTCGCTGCGCCGCGCAGGAAAGCCGGGATGCTAAATGCCCGCTGCGTGAGCAGGCTGTCACATTCCGGGCAGGGCAGTACATCGTCGGCTTCCTCCCATGAGCGCCGCGCTTCAAAACGCGCCCCGCATTCGTCACAGGCATACTCATACAAGGGCATCGATCACCTCCTTCAGTTCGTTTGCATCGCGCAGCGTATGATCGGCATGTGTACTTAGGTTGGCGGCGAGATACGGATGCCGCTCCCACAGCGCAGCGCTCACGAGTGCCAGCGTGATCACCGCGCGATCCGGGGCACGTAAGCTGTTTAGGATCAGGGCGAGCGCATCCGGCGCAGCCCTCCCCGAGACCGGAATCAAGGCTGTGTCGCAGTCCAGCCGGTTGATCAGCTCGATCAAGCCGAAGGCCAGCGTGCAGCACGCGCACCCGCCCGGTAAGCGCCACGTCGGGTAATCGAGACGCAGCGCTTGATCGGCGTTGTCGATCACTTGCACCCGCTCTCCCCGCATCGTAAATACCTCGGCAAGCGCATGAACCGCTGCGCGTTTTTCGGCGTGATCCGGCCCGGTGATTGCGATCAGCTTCATGGTACTCACCCCACCGAATCGAGCGGCAGATAGGCTTGATCGCCGTTCAGCGCTGCGCCCCACGCGAAGCCGTTAAAGACCAGTTCGCTTAACGGGGCAGACGGCAGGATAAATCCATCACTCGACAGCAGCCCTTCGATGTAGTCGTAGATGGCGACGATCAGTCGCTCGTCGTTGATCGAATGAAACCAGATCGGCTGTCCGTCGAATTGCAGCAGCACGACATTCGCCAGCGAACACGGACCCAGACAACCGCTCTGCGTCAGGTGAACGCGGTTGCGCAGTTTGCGCCGCTCCCATTCGTGGTGATATAGGTCTTGCGGGACAGGATCGAAGCCTTGCTCGGTGCGCCCACAGCAGCAGCCGAGCGAACACACAAACAGATGCCCGCGTTTCTTCACCACGTTGATCGTCGCTCCGTCAGCGCGGGTGACGACGGCAATCCGCGATTCATTCATAGACCGCGTCCAATTCTTCATCCTCTGTTTCAAACTGCCGCGCGCGGCGCAGGCTGTGGACGATCCATGCAACCGCGAACAATGCCGTCGCCGTCAGCACAATCGCCGCGCCGGAAGAAACATTCGCGTAGTACGAGGCATACAAGCCGACGATCCCTGACAGCACCGCGATCCCGACGGCGATGGCGAACATGCGGCTGAGGCGCTGCGTGAGCAGTGCCGCCGCTGCCGCTGGGGTGATCAACAGCGCGCTCGTCATGACCACGCCAACCACCTGAATGCTGCTCACGACGGTGAATGCCAGCAGCACCAGCAGCAGATAGCGCAGCCGGTTCGCCCGCAAGCCGATCACCTCGGCATGGATTGGGTCAAACGAGGTCAGTTCCAGTTCTTTGTGAAACAGCACCAACAGCGCCAGCGTCCCCAGTGTAATCACAGCGATCAGCACCAATTCATCCGTCGTCACGCCGAGGATGTTGCCGAACAAGATATGCGACAGATCGCGGAACGAACGCACAGTGCTGATCAGCAGGATGCCGAAGGCGAACATCCCCGTGAACATAATGCCGATAGCGGTATCCTCGCGGATCGCATCACGCCGGGACAGCCAGCCGATACCGAGCGCAGTCAGCACCCCGGCGATCAGCGCGCCGCCGAACAAGCTCCACTGGTTGAGGTAGGCGACAACCAGACCGGGTAGCACGGTATGCGCCAGCGCATCACCGATGAACGCCATGCGCCGCAAGACGACGTACACGCCAATGCTGGCACACGCTAACCCGACCAGCACGGCGGCGATCAGCGCGGTCTGCATGAAACCGAAGCGAAACGGCTCGATCAACCACTCGATGATGTTCATATGCCTACTTTCATCCCGACGAATGCCCCCGGCGGCGGCGCGACTTCGCGCCCGTTCGCCAGATACAGCGCGCCGTCAAAATCGGTTTCCAGCCGTCCGAGATCATGCGTGGCGGCGATCACGGTCTTGCCCTGCTCCCCCAACCGCGCCAGCACCGCGACGATGATCGCCCGTGTCTCGGCATCCACCGCATTGAGCGGCTCATCAAGCAGCAGCAGATCAGCTTCTTGTGCCAGTGCCCGCGCCAGCAGCCCTCGCTGCTGCTGCCCGCCGGAAAGCTGCCCGATCTGCCGATCCGCGAGATCAGTTAAGCCAAGCTGATCGATCACGGTGTCGGTAATGGCGCGATCCTGCTTCGACGGACGTTTAAACCAGCCGAGATGAACATAGCGCCCAGTCAGCACCAACCGCCGCAGTGTGACCGGGAAACGCCAGTCGATCTCGCCGCGCTGGGGCAGATAGGCGACGCGGTGATGACACGCCCCTGGCGGATTGCCGTAGATGCGAATCTCGCCGCTGCGAATCGGCAGTAGTTTGGCGACTGCTTTGAGCAGTGTCGATTTACCTGCGCCGTTCGCGCCGACCAGCGCCACCCGCGCCCCGACCGGGACAGTCAGGCTCACATCGCGCAGCGCCAATCGCTTCGTGCCGGGGTAGACGACCGACAGCCGTTCGACCACGAGCGCGGGCGCGCCGGGGAGCGGGTCTTGATGATGGCGGTGGCTGTAGGGCAGCGCGGGATGATTCATGATGCCGCCGCGTCTCCGCCCACCAGCCATTCCGAGAACGGATCGTCCAAGCGCCGCCACTTCTTCGCGCCCTGAGCCATTTCAGCATCGGTGAGCAGACATGAATCGAGTGCGGCGCGGATGGCTGTCTGATCCATCTCGATCCCGATCACGACGAGTTCCTGACGGCGGTCGCCGTATTCGCCGTCAAAATAGCCCTTGATCTCCGCCACCAGCGCGGAATCGTCCGGGTATTCATCTGGCGGCGTATCCGCCCACCATTCGCCGCCATAGTCGAGCGAAATCACATCGCCCGCCTGTGACCACACACCCACCATCTTGTGGCGTGTCGCCAGCCAGACGAAGCCTTTCGAGCGCAGCACACTGTCGAGTGCGTCGCTTTCCAGCACGTCCATCAGGCGTTCCGGGTGAAACGGTCGGCGGGCCTGGTAGACAAAACTGCTCACGCCGTATTCTTCGGTTTCGGGCGTGTGCGGCTCACCGGACAGCCATTCCGAAAAGGTTGACGCTCGGTCGAAGTCGAAGCGCCCAGTGTTCAACATCTCCGTCAGCGTGACCTGTCCGTGATCCGCGTGGATGAGTTTCGCCTGCGGGTTCAGCTTGTGCAGCAGTGCCTCAAGGCGGTGCAGCTGTTCCGGTGTCACCAGATCGATCTTGTTGAGGATCAGCACGTCCGCGAACTCAATTTGATCGACCAACAGATCGACAATCGTGCGTTCATCGTCGGGGGTCACGCCGATCCCGCGCTCCGTCATCGTGTCGAGCGACGCGAATTCGCGCATGATGTTGTGCGCGTCCACTACCGTGACCATCGTATCAAGGCGCGTGATGGCACTCAGTCCGCCATCAGTGTCGCTCACCGGAAATGTGAACGTTTCCGCAATCGGCAGCGGTTCGGAAATGCCCGACGATTCGATCAGCAGGTAGTCAAAGCGGCCTTCGCGGGCTAAGCGTGCGACTTCGACCAGCAGATCATCGCGCAGCGTGCAGCAGATGCAGCCGTTGCTCATCTGCACCAGTTTCTCATCGGTGCGGCTCAGGGCAGCGCCACCATCGCGCACCAACTGCGCATCGATGTTGATCTCGCTCATATCGTTGACGATCACCGCGACGCGCAGTCCTTCGCGGTTATGCAGGATGTGATTGA
>CALBRY010000022.1 GCA_937927665.1 uncultured Chloroflexota bacterium | reverse complement strand
ACCAAGAGAACGAAAAAAGCATAACGCAAAGACGCAAAGACGCGAAGCCGCAAAGGTGACTCTTTTCTGCTCCTCTGGCATTTTGGCGTGATACGGTTGCACGAATGAGATATGTTGGGGTCACGAGACGGCTTCGAAAACGGCTTCGACAGCGCGCCAATACTTGTCTTTTCGGAATGAATCGACGATGTTCCAAACGCCAATAATGAGGAATACCGCGGTGAGAATGCCGAACACCAGCAGCCAAATCCAGTTTGTCAGCGGATTTGAGATCGTGGCGTTGGTGGGGTTGGTCGGATCGTAAAGGACGGTCACCTGCTGCCCAACCTGTTTGCAAGCAGGACTGCACATTTCGCTGTTGTCTTCGAATTCGATTATGGAGCCATTTTTCGAGGTAAATTCGACAATCGAACTGTAGCCGATGCCGCCTTCCTGCATTCTGCCTTCAACCAAGCGGACGACGACCCCCTGCGCTTCCTGGGCATTGTTCAAGAAGGCAGATGTGGCATTGTATGACGCATAAATTCCGACTCCGAACAGTCCGGGGAGTACCAAACTCGCCATCACGACAAAGATCCCGAATTGCAGACTGCGAAACAGTGTTTTCCCCCGCATCAGCGCGAACAGCACCCCAAGAATCCCGAATACGACGATTCCGCCGCATGCCACACTGCCCCCCGCGATCACAAGCCGGAGTAACCCCTCCCAATCGGGCATGATTCACCAATTCCTCACTCCATTGGCGGACAAGATCGCTTGAATAGGTAGAGATGACCCTATTTGTGACAGTATACTCAGAATAGAGTAGGTGCAAATTCATGTGAAAGATCGAGCTATGGTCATCGACTGGAATAATCTCTACTCTGCCGCCGGGGATATTCTCATCCGTTTACCAATTATCGCCGCCGCGATTCTGATCTTGATCATCATTCGCGGCTTAATCAGCCGTATATTGCTGCGCTTTTTGATTCGCCTGTTCTCGCGCGCGACGAATACGGACACGATCGAAACCACGCTGCGCCAGCTTTTGATCGCGCCGGTCAATTATTTGCTGATCGCCGCGTTGATCGATGTGTTCACCCGCGTGTATGAGATTGCGCCGCCGGTTGCGCCGCTGATCTTTCAGGTGACGCGCACGCTGGTATTGGTCGCGGCGCTGGTGTTCTTCCTCCGGTTGATCAATGCCCTGACCAGTACGCGCGGCGGATTGTTTCGATTCACGGGCGTGTTGATCGAAGAATCGCTGCTGCCGTTTGCGCGCACAGGTCTACAGATTCTCGCCGTGTTGATCGGCGTGGCGGTGATCGTTGCTACATGGGGCTATGACGTAAGCGGGTTGATCGCCGGGTTGGGGATCGGCGGGTTGGCGATCTCGCTTGCCGCACAGGATACACTCTCGAATTTGTTCGGATTTACCGCGCTGGTGAGCGACCGCCCGTTTCATGTGGGCGAGTACATCAAAACGCCGGATGTTGAAGGCACGGTTGAGCAGGTTGGCATTCGTTCAACGCGCGTACGCCAGATTAATCAAGCGTTGGTGAGCATCCCGAACAGCAAGCTTGCCGGATCAACCATTCTCAACTGGTCGCGCTTGAGTAAACGCCAGATCGATCTCACCCTTGCCATCCACTATAATACGCCATCCAATAAAGTCGATCAGCTTCTCGCGGGGATTCGTGAACTTCTCGCCAAACGGGAAACGGTGGATGAGGCGTCGATTGTCGTGTACTTGATCAACTTGAGCGCACAGGGAATCGAAATTCTGGTGCGCTGTTATGTCGTGATTGTCGATTGGAGCACATTCACCGCCGAAAAAGAGCGCATTCTGCTCGACCTGATGCGCTTGATGGAAGCGATGGATATTGCCGTCGCCCTGCCGTATCAACCTGTCACGCTGACGCGGGATTCACAAATTACCGTGCGGGGAGGGAATCGACCAGTAGACGTGTACGATAACCAAGAAGGTGAAAGATGAAAGTACGGTTGGGGTTTTCTTTCACCTTTCACCATGTTTTTGCTCTTTACACCAAGTCGAACCGAAGGACTCGAATTCTATGAAAGTGCTTGTCACCGGGGGGGCGGGCTACATTGGCAGCCATGTTTCCCAAGTCTTAATCGAACGCGGCTATGAAGTTGTCATCTTTGACAGCTTGATCGCCGGACACCGCAGTGCAATTCACCCACAGGCGACCTTCGTACAGGGCGATCTGTTGGATATGAACGACTTGACCGCGCTTTTTGCTCAACACCGCTTTGATGGCGTGATGCACTTCGCATCACACATCCTTGTGGGCGAAAGCATGCAAGATCCGTTTAAGTATTTCCGCGATAACGTGCTTTCGACCACCAATCTACTTGAAGCGACTGTCGAAAGCGGTACGCGCCGCTTTATCCTGTCTTCAACAGCGGCGCTGTTTGATCAGCCGTCGCGCATCCCGATCCCGGAAGACGAGCGGATTATCCCCGGCAGCGTCTACGGCGAAACCAAAGCGATCGGTGAACGCCTGCTGTATTGGCTCGACCGCACAAAGGGCTTGAGATACTGCGCGCTCCGCTATTTCAATGCGTGCGGCGCGCATCCCGATGGGCATATCGGGGAAGATCACACGCCAGAAACGCACCTGATCCCGATTCTGCTTCAGGTGGCGCTCGGTCAGCGTGAAAATGTTCAGGTATACGGGAATGATTACGCCACGCCCGATGGGACGCCAATCCGCGATTATATTCATGTGATGGACTTGGCAATGGCGCATGTGTTGGCGCTCGAAGCGCTGACCGATGGGCGCAGCCGCGTTTATAACCTCGGCAACGGGGAAGGCTACAGCGTGCTTCAAGTGCTGGAAACCGCCCGTCAGGTGACAGGGCATCCGATTCCGGCAGTATTCGGACCGCGCCGCGCCGGAGACGTTCCTACATTGATCGCCGACAGCACCACCATCTCGCGCGAGCTAGGGTGGGAACCAATGTACGATCTGCGGCGGATCATCGAAACGGCGTGGAAGTGGCATCAGACGCACCCGCGCGGCTACGGTGACTAAAACCGCACATTCGCGTCATAGGGAAAGGATCAGCTTGTGATCGTGTACTTTTTGAGACACGCCCACGCTGAAGAATCGGATGGGCGCATCCCGGATACCCAACGCAAGCTTACCGAGCGCGGTATTCGTCACACACGGCGCTTATCGCGCATGCTCAAGCTGATGGACGTTGAAGTCGATCGACTGTATTCGAGTCCGCTCGTCCGCGCTCGCCAAACCGCCGATATTATCGGTGCGGGCATGGAATTGAAGCCGATTCTGCGGGATGAACTCGCGCCGGGATTTGACCTTGCAGGGTTGCAAGCGATCACCCGCGCCTCGGCGATGGATGACAGCCTGATGATTGTCGGTCACGAGCCGGATTTTAGTAAAGTGATGTCGAACTTGATCGGCGGCGGGCGGATCATCATGAAAAAAGGCGGGATCGCCCGTATTGATATTTCGGCGTATCAACCGCTGCGTGGTGAATTAATGTGGCTGATCACACCCAAGATCTTCGAGAATTTGGGGTAGGTGCGCTTCTTCACCCCTTCCGGTGTTTGAATGTCGGAAGGGGTGAAGCGGCTGTTTACTTCTTCAACTGTTGGAAGAACTTTTGACGGAACTTAGCGACTTTCGGCGCAACCACCACCTGACAATAGGGCTGGTACGGATGATTGTCGAAATACTCCTGATGATAATCCTCCGCCGCGTAGAAGTGCGTGAACGGCGCAACCTGTGTCACAATCGGATTGCTCCACAGCTTCTTAGCGGTGTACTCCGCGATTTTGGCAATCGCCGCCTGCTGCTGTTCCGGCGTGTGGAAGAAAATCACCGAGCGGTACTGTGTGCCGACATCGTTCCCCTGACGGTTGAGCGTCGTCGGATCGTGGATGGTGAAAAACACGTCGAGGAGGTCATTGTAGGTGACCACAGACGGATCATATTGAATCTGGATCGCTTCGGCGTGTCCGGTTGTTTCATCGCACACGGCGCGGTAGGTCGGGTTTTCGACGTGTCCGCCGCTGTAGCCGCTCACCACATCATGAACGCCTTTCAACTGATCATAGACCGCCTCAAGGCACCAAAAGCATCCTCCGGCGAGGGTGGCAGTTTCAAGCATTGTGGGACTCCTTGATTGGTTGTTTCTAGGTATTAGACGCGATGTGCGCGCCATTTCGCGGGTTTACTCAGGGATTATTTATTCAACGCAAGGATGCACTACGGCAGCAGCGGATACACCTCGGTGAAGTAAACCTCTGCATCGCCTTCCGCCGCCCATCCGGTGATTCCCTCGTATTCGACTTGATACCACGTATAGCGCGGCGTGCATTCGTAGCCATCCAGCACGTAAAACACGCCGCCGATCGGGATTCTGCCGAGAACTTCGTTATCGGTTCCCGGCGCGGCGCGCACATTGAGCGGCGAATCGTCGCCAGCGGGCGAAACGCGCGCACGCTCCCGCACGATCAAGCGCGTGGGGAGTGTGCCGCTGCATCCCGTCCGTATGCCTTGAGCACTAAACGCGGCGATCTGCTGTACCAGCGCGATCACAACGACGAGGATCAAAAGAAGGCGGGCGATTCGACGCATAGGCACCCTTCCGGTTCACCATTTAAGCAGACGTTTCAAACTACTGATCATTCCATCATCGCGCAAGCTGAAGCGATATGCAATCCATGCCTCACGCGCGCTGACGAACGCAAACACACTGAACGCGATCCCGTACAGCGCCATATACGGCAGCAGCGACGGCAGCAAAAAATAGGCGATGATCATCGCGCCAAAGCTGTAGGCTGCGAATCCCGCTTCCCACAACCAATCGAGGCTTAGATGAGGAGCATCTACTTGAGTGCGTGATCCGGCGGTTTTGGGGGTGCGGTTAAACGTGCCGCGTCCGCCGAACAGCCCATCAATGACCGCCCGCGTATTCCCGCGTGATAACCCCATACCCATCACGAGCAGGATCGGCAGCGCCAGTGTGCGCCGCTTCCAATCGCGGTAAAGCGCCCCTTGGCTGAGGATAAACAAAACAGGCGGCACAATCGAAAGCAGCCCCAACGCGCTGATCGAAACATGCTGCAAAACGCGGGTGAGCGTCAGGATCGGTGTCAGGATCGCCAGCGCGATCATCATCGGATGCACGATGTACTGGCATAAATGCGCCGTCGCCATCAGCTTGATCCCTAATGCGCGCTGCGATTTCCACACCGGAACGATCAAATAGCGGAGTACCTGTGTTCCGCCGCGCGCCCATCGCGCCTGCTGCTGACGATACGCGGTCAGCGTGGCGGGCAGTTCTGCCGGAACGACAACATCCGGGCGATATAAAAAGCGCCAGCCGCGAAGCTGCGCCCGATAGCTCAGATCGAGATCTTCGGTCAGCGTGGTATCGCGCCAGCCGCCCGCATCGGCAATCGCCGCGATGCGCCACAGCCCGCCCGATCCGTTGAAGTTCATCATCAAGCCGCTGGTTGACCGCGCGATCTGTTCAACGACGAAATGCCCATCGAGTGCCAGCGTTTGCATCCGTGTGAGCGCATTATCAAACGGGTTAAGATGTCCCCACCGCGCCTGAACACACGCGATCCCCGGCTGATCGATCAGCGATGCCAACATTGTCCGCAAAAAGTCCGGCGGCGGCACAAAATCGGCGTCAAACACAGCGGCATATTCCGCGTCCGTGATCGATAATCCGTATGCTAGCGCCCCGGCTTTGAATCCGTCGCGCGATCCCCGGCGTATATGCTGCACATTGACGCCCCGCGCCGTCCATTCGGCGGCTTTTGCGGCGGCGATCCATGTCGTATCGTCGGTTGAATCGTCCAAAACCTGAATCGTAAGCTGTTCGGACGGGTAATCGAGTGCGGCTGCGGCGTCGATCAAGCGCGCGACGACCAAGCGCTCATTGTAGACGGGAAGCTGCACGACGATTTTGGGATAACTCGTGAGCGGCGCGGGCGGCACGATGTGGCTGCGACGCAAAAGATACAACACGATTAAAACCAGCGTGGCGATGGCGTACAGGCTCAACGTAACCACGCAGACAAGGTATATGACCGTTAACAGGGTGAGGATCACAAATTGATCTCCCAGACTACGTTTCCCGGTAAATTCAGGTGCGCGTGGGAGAGATCAACCTGCCCCACGTCGTTCTGTCCAGCCTTTGTTCATCCGCTCACCACTGACTCCGTTTTTCGGAGTTCAGCAGCAGACAATCTGTTTACTCTCAAGGTAATCCAGTCTGCTCGCGATGCGTATGACCAAAAGGGTATAGATGGAATCCTGCTTGTGACGCTTGCGCCCCATCAGCAGGCTGCGTGTTTATCGGAGAAGGTGAGCGGGCTGCACGTGTCATTGACGAGAAAAACGCAGCACAACGCTCCGGGGTAAATCGGATTCATTCGGGCATTATAGTCGTCTTATGCCTCAAACGGACAGGGCGGTTATTAAGGCGTCTGCCGTAAGGGACGAATCAAGCGCAGGGTGATCGTAAAAACAGTGCCTACCCCAAGCTGACTCTCAACAAAAATCGTCCCGCCGTGCTGTTCGACCAATTGTTTGGCGATGCTCAAGCCCAAACCGCTGCCCTCAACTTCGTTGGATACCCGGTAAAACGGTTGGAAGATCAGCGGCAGATGATCCACCGAAATGCCGATTCCGGTATCTCTCACCTGAATTTCGGCATGCTGTCCATCAGCCGCCGCATTCACCGAAACGACGATCACGCCGCCGGATGGCGTATAGTGAATCGCATTCGTGACCAGATTCGTCACGACTTGAATCATGCGTTCTTCGTCCACCCGCGCTTGCAGCGGAGTTTCCGCCAAACTCAACGTGAGCATGATCTGTTTGCGATTTGCTTCTTCCTGCTGGGCGTTAAACACCCGTGTGACAAGCTGTAGCAGGTCAACATCGTTGAGGTGAAGCGGGATCAAGCCGCGCTCAAACCGGCTGAGATCGAGCAGGTCATTCACCAGCCGCCGCATCCGTTCACTGACTTCTTCCATAATGCTGATATGTTTTTCGAGATTTGCCGGATCGCGCCGGAGCAGATGCAGCCGCGTCTTAAAATTCGTGATCGGCGTGCGAAGCTCATGCGATGCGTGCGCGACAAACTGCGACTGCTGCTGTTGCAGCGCTTTTTCGCGGGTGATATCGCGCACAATCGTGACCACGCGCACCACAGGATCGCTGCCTTCCGAGCCTGTCACGAGCGAAAGCGTGATGCCTGCTACGAAGATCGCCCCGTCTTTCCGGCGGACTGGCATTTCACCGCGCCAGATGCGATGTTTGACGAGCCGCTGCACCCGGTTGAGTAACGCCGTCGCGCGGGCTTCGCTCATGCGCGGTTCGCGCATCATGATCAAAGGTTGATTGATCAATTCCTGCTGTGTGTAGCCGATCATGCGGGCAAAGGCGGGATTCACATACTTGATCGTGCCGTTTTCCCAGTACACAACGCCTTCGCCCGATGCCTCCAGAATGGCGCGCAGTCGTTCCCGCTCCAAGCTGAGTTCGTTCGTGCGCTCAACAACCATCATACCGAGCGCGTCGGCATAGCGGCGCACTTCATCGAATAAAAGCGCGTTGCGGATGGCGATCGCCGCTTGGCTGGCGAAGGCGCGCAGATGCGCGGCGTGTGTCTGTGTAAAGGTGTTCGGCTGATCGCTGGTGACGTTGATAAAGCCCATCGTGATGCCGTCAAGGATGATCGGCGTACCCACATAGGAGCGAATCCATGCACTGATCTCGCGCATCCGCCAATCGGTGGCGGTGTCCACATCGGTGACGAGGATACTTTCCCCCGTCATGAACATCCGCCGAAAGTTCGGCACTTCATTGATGTTAATTTCAAGTGCCAGCAGTGCCGCCCCGCCGATATGTTCGGTGTAACCGCGTGCGCGGACAATGCGCGCTTTTCCTGCTTCGATCAGCATAATATCCGCCGAGTCCGACGGGATTACGCGAAAGACCTGTTCCAGAATCCGATCTAAAACTTCGTCCTGTTCAAGCGTGTTTGAGATCACAGAAGCGGTTTCGCGGAGCGCATCAGCGAGGCGGCGTTGTTCTTCCGCTATCGCTTCGGCTTCGCGGCGGTCGGTAATCTCCTGTACACCGCCGTACACATGTTCAATACGGGTGTGTGCTTTGTTCCAAACGGGATATCCGTAATCGCGTATCCAGCGCACCGAGCCATCCGGTTTACGGATGCGGTATTCGTGAATGCCGCGTTCACCGCGCAGCAGTCCTTCATCGCGATCGCGGAGGATTCCGAGATCGTCCGGGTGTACGACTTCTGTCCAGCGTAGAGTCTGAATGGCGCTGATTGTCTGCCCGGTGATCGCCGTCCACGCACCTTCTACCCATTCGACGATCCAGCGCCCATCATCCGCAATCCGCAGCGAGTAGGCGTAATCCGTCATGTACTGTGTGATCAGACGGTAGCGTTCTTCGCGGTCGCGCAGTGCATTTTCGACATCACGGCGATCCGCCCGCATAACAAAGACAAGGCTTAAACCGATGATTCCCCATATCGCGATCATCAGGATCGAGACGGTCGGATAGAGTGTATTCATGATTGACCCGATCAGGGGCGTGATCCACGCAGTGATAAATGCCAGAAGCCCGCCGATGGTATAATACTGCGTGCGGCTGAGAATATAACTCACGGCAATGAACAACATGCCGATGATCGATAGTGCTTCCAAGTTACCCGCCGCCCAATGCAGCAGAATGATCACCACCAAAACAATCAGCGCGATGAGCAGACAACCCGCCACCCTTGAGGCACGAACGCGTGACGAACTGCCGCGAACTTCGGCATTTGGGGCAGTCAACAGCGATAGCAACCGCGATGAAACCGATGGATTCCGCTGTACCTCGGGAGGCAAAAGGTTGTACTCCTAAAGAACGAGGATTTGCACCTATACTAATCTAAGTTGTGAGGCGTGCAAGCAGCAACCCTAATTCTTGCACTCATCCATGTGAGTTTTTACATTTCAAACCTAGCGGGTAAACGATGACACGATTTTCACTGCGGCGGTTAAACCCGCTGCGTTCGATTCGCAAAGTGATCCGCGATGCGCGCAATTGGCGAAAACGACGGCAGCATGATCTTGATTTTGTTATGTTCTCGCTCGATGGCGGGATTCCGGCACTGCCTGAAGCGCGCCCATGGTGGGAACGTCGTTTTTTTGGAGAACCGGCGCTGAGTTTATGGGAACTCGATAAGGCATTTCAGCGCGTCGCCGCCGATCCGCGCCCCAAAGGGGTGATCCTGTTTCTGCGCGATCCGGCGCTGTCGCTGGCGGATACCCAGACCTTACGCGGCATGATCGAACGACTGCGCGGCACGGGTAAAGAGGTGATCGCCTACGCGCAAAATTACGATCTTGGCTCGTATTTGATCGCCAGCGCGTGCAGCCGCATATTCATGCAGCCCGGCGGCGATCTGGCGGTGGTCGGCTTATTCCAGCGCGCCACGTTCCTAAAAGATGCGCTGGCACAGGTTGGGATCGCGCTTGATGTCGTGGCGATCACACCGTACAAAGGCGCGTTTGATCAGCTTTCGCGCAATGATGTCTCGCCGGAATCGCGCGCCCAGATCGATTGGCTGCTCGATTCGCGTTACGCGATCATTGTGGATGCGATCGCCGCTTCACGCGGAAAATCCGCCGAACAAATTCACGTGATGATCGATACCGCGCCGCATCTCGATACGGATGCGCTGATGCTCGGCTATGTGGATGGACTCGCATACGAAGAAAATCTCCCCGATATTTTGCAGACTAAACATCTGGTCGATTGGGAGCAGGCGGAACACCGTTTGATCGCGCTTGATCCGCCGCGCCGCGATCGTTATGTCGCAATTTTGCCGATCACCGGGATGATGCTCCCCGGCGAAAGCGGCGGCAGTCCGATTCCGCTGCCGATTCCGCTCCCGTTTGTGGGCGAAGAAACAGCGGGCGATCTCACGATTGTGCAGCAGGTGCGGGCGCTGTTGGAGAACGACGATGCGGCGGCAGTTATTCTGTTTATCGACAGCGGCGGCGGTGCGGCAGTCGCGGCAGAAGCGATGGCGAGTGCTTTAGATGAACTCGCTAAAACCCGTCCTGTGATCGCCTTCATGAATGGCGTAGCGGCAAGCGGCGGCTATATGGTCGCGTGTCCGGCACAGTGGATCGTCGCGCAGCCGGGGACGATCACCGGATCGATCGGTGTGGTGGCGGCGAAACCTGTTACAGGCGATCTGGAAACGATGATCGGGGCGCGTTCGGTCATGTTTAAGCGCGGCACAAACTCGGATTTGTTCGATACTTCCGCGCCGTTCAGCGAAGGTGGGCGGGCGGTGGTTACGGCAAGCGTGCAGCACAGCTACCGCCAATTCATCGAACGGGTAGCGCGGGCGCGGCATCAATCAACAGAGCAGATCGACGCGGTGGGCGGCGGGCGCGTGTGGACTGGCGCACAAGCACGCGATCACGGATTGGTCGATCAATTGGGTGATCTGCGCGCCGCCATCGAAAAAGCGCGTGAACTTGCTCATCTCCCCGCCAGTGTTCCGGCATTCGTGTACGAGTCGCGTCATCGCAGCCCGATTCCACCTATTGCCGCCGCGCTTGATCCGATCGCGCGGTCGCTTAAATCGGCGCGCTTGATGCTGAATGGTCGCGCGCTGGCGCTGATGCCGATCAAGTTCAAGGATAGTTAGCGGTTTCAACTTTGTTTGTCTCCTGTTAGCTCCTTCTGGCGCGAAGCACTGGATGGGGCTGTATGGTCTAAAAGTCCCCTTCACGTTTTTGATGTGCGGAAAACACGCGTGTGCTATACTCCGCCTTATGGACAACGGGCAAAATTGGGTTGCTGAAGTCAAAGCGCGGGGTTGGGCGCGGGCGATCTCGCTGCTGCTAGACGCGGTTGAACCGCTCGGCGCATTGGGCGCACAGGTGCTCTACGTCGCGCAGCCCGCCATGAGCGTATTCGGTTTGGGGGAAACGATACGCGGTCTTGCGTCGGCGCTGGAGACTCCACAAGGTATTGAATCCCTGCGCGCCGCGCTGGAGTCGCCGGATGATAATCCCCCGTCTGAGCAGGATGAGCAGTAAGCGGAGCGGATGCGTTGGATAACTCAACACGGGTAATCACTCTGATCTTCCTGACAATCACGCTGGCAGCGTTGGCGATCTTGACACAATTCGCCCGCCGCAAGCGTTCGGCATTTCCGCTGCGTCCGCTGCCAGGCTACAGCGCGATTCCGCTGATGATTGGCGAATCGATTGAAGCCGCGCGACCGCTTCATCTTTCGTTCGGTGGAGCTGGCGTGGGTGGTGAAGCCACCGCACTGGCGATGGCGTGCGCCGAAATGGTCTTGCAGGTTGCCCGCCGTACCGCAATCGGCATTGAAACGCCGATCGTATCCGGCAGCGACCCCACTTTTCTACCTCTTGCTTATGGAACGCTCTACCGGGCGTATCAATCTCGCCAGCATGTCGATCGTGTCTCTGCGACGGCTGTACGCTGGTATCCGTCGCTTCAGCGGACGGGCGGGCTGGCATTCGCGGCGGCGCTCACCGGGACGGCGGGCGCGGAACGTGTCAGCGGAAATATTCTTTTTGGCTCGTATGGCGCAGAAATGGCGCTTTTGCTCGATGCCGGATCACGCGGGCAGCGCCGTTCGGTTGCGGGTAGTGATCAACTGATCGGGCAGGCGGTCGCGTTCGGTATGGCGACGACGCCGATCATTGGTGAAGAAATGTTTGTTGCGGGCGCTTACTTGGGCGACGACGCCGGAACGCTTGCCAGTGCGGTCACGATTGATGTGCTGCGCTGGTTAGTGATCGGCGGCATGGTGACGGCGATCGGCTATGTGATCGCGACACGTTTGTTCGGTGGGGGTTAAACCGTGAATCGCTTATGGAGCATCCTCGCGGCGGCGGTCGCGGTCGGGTTCGGGCTGATCACCTTGTTTGGTCTGCTGCTGTTCCCGAATCCCGTAACCAATGCGCTGCTGCAAATCGCCGCAATCACGATCGCGGTATCTGTCCTTATCGGTATTCTCAATCTTTACAGCGTCCATCTGCGCCGCCTGTTCACACGGGGGCGGGGATCGGGCTATAGTCTGGTGATGCTGCTTGCCGCCGGGTTGGTGATCTACCTGTGGCTCAGTGGTCAAGACGAAGCGAATATGACTCTGCTGGAAACAGTGCAGGTCGCGCTTGAATCGGCGCTTGCGGGGCTGGTCTTGTTCGCGCTGGTATACGGCGCGTACCGTTATATGCGGCGCGGCGTGACATGGAGCGGCATTTTATTCACTGTTGTGCTGCTCATCATGTTGATCGGCGTGCTGCCCGGAAGCGGCACGATCGGGCAAATCCGCGCTTGGCTGCTCGCCGTTCCGGTGAGCGCTGGAGAGCGGGGTATCCTGCTCGGGATCGCGCTGGCAACGGTGGTCACTGGTGTGCGCGTCCTGATCGGGCAAGACCGTAACTACCGGGAGTAGCGGGTAATGGCGAAGAATCCGAACGAAATTCCACCCTGGCTGTTGGATGATGATGAGGACGGGGAAGAATCAAGCCCGAAGCCTCCCGCGCCAATACAGGGTGTACCGGGCGCGCCGTCGAGTTCATCTCCGCCGCGCCCCCAAGGTCCCGCCCCATGGCTTTCCGCCGGAGGCGACGAAGAAGATGATGAGGATATGCTCAAGCAGGGCGGTCTAAGCGAAGATTGGCTTGCTTCGGGCGCATTTCTCGCGGATAAAGTGGATACCGAACTCACCTACGATGAGTGGATCGCCCGCCAGCAGGAACAGCGGCGCGAAAAAAGCATCGAAGAAGAAGTTCCAGAATTTCATGATACCGGGGAACTCCCCGATCTTGATAAACCTGCCGCACCGCCCACTGGCAGTACAGGGGTGCTGCCCGATTGGTTCTTGGGCATGGAATCGATGAAGCCGGAAGAAGAGCCGGAATGGATGCGAACGGGCGATAAATTCACGACCGATCCGCCGATCCCCACCGTGCCGCAAGAGAATGTCCCGGCGTGGATGCGAAGCACTGGCACGTTTGACTCATCACCGATCCCGGAGTTTTCCGGTTTTACACCTCAGCCGGAAGATGAAGAATCCCACGACGAGATCAAATCGTTCTTCGACTCGCTTGGCACGGCTGAAACGCCACCCGAAGAGGAAGAAGAACTTCCGCCGGAATTTATGTTCGGTGATTCGCCGATCAGTTCCCGCGCCGCTGATTCTCAAGACGGGGTGACGGGCATTCTGGGACAGGAAGAAGACGAAGAGCCTCCGCCGCCTCCGCCGCCATCGCCGCCGCGCCAACCTATCGCAGCGTCGATGGATTGGGATCTGCCGTCATCGGATGATAGTGCGTGGAGCAGCGTCACCGACGAGATCGCAGCGGCTGCCGCAGCAGCAGGTTATGACACCCTGCCCGATCGCGCATCGGCTTACGAAGAATTTCAGGAAGTGGTGAATGCGTCACCCGATCCCGAAGTTGATTCGATGATCGCGGATGGACCGGATGAGAGCTGGTTCACAGAATCTGACGAAGCGACGCAGTATTCCGGCGAAGATGAACCGGAAAGCGGCGATAAGCCATCAGGGTTTGGCACAGGAACGTTGTTACGGCTCGATGAATTTTTTGGAGATGTCGCCGCACAGCGCAAATCCAGCCCTCAAGAGTCTGAAAGCGTCGATGAGCCTGATCTTGACTGGTTCTTGAATCAGCCGGAAATTCCCGCTACGGGCACACTTCCGCCGCAGCCATCAGATGTGCTTGACTCCGACTCCGAAGCCGAAGCCCCGCCGGAAGACAGCGCCGAAACGCTGACATGGTTGAGCGAACTCAGCACGATCGTTCAATCGGTGCAGCGCGGCGATCAGGATGTTAGTGCGTTTGATTCAACTGAAGACCTGTTTACAACCGTCGTCGATCCGATTCCACCGTCGCCCAGCTTTGAGGGACTCAGCGAAGAATCTGCCGTAGATGACGAGTTTGATTTTGGCATTTCAAGTATTGATCCTTATGCGCCGCCATCCCCGTCTATCAGCGAGTTTGATTGGGAGATGGCAGCACCTGTACCGGATGAACCGGAGAACTTTGATCCGGCGCAGCCGTGGTTGAATGCCTTTGATACCGAAACGATTGAAGCGGCGAAAGAACAAGCCGCCAATGAGCCGGAAGAGCCGTTGATCCCGCGCTTTAGTGACGCGATGCCGCCCAGTCACGGTTTAACCGGGATGCTCTCGCGTTTTGGCGAACCTGAGCCTGAACCCGAACCGCCGCCCGTGCCACAGCAGCGCAAACCGACTTCGCTTGACAGTGATTTTGAAGCGCCGCCCGTCGTGTTTGATCTGTTTGGCAGCGACGAAATGCCCGCCGCCGCCGATGATCTGCCGTCGTTTGATCGTTTTGACGCCGCCCCGTCGGGTGATCTCGACTCGTTTGAGCTTCCCGATCTGTTTGGCGAAGATGACATCCCCGAAGGCGCGCTCGATGCGGATATTCATGCCGCGCTGTACGGTACGCCATTGCCATCCAGTGACGCGCCGCCGACCGACGATGACGATGATTTCTTCTCGCTCATCACGCAAGACCCGGATGTGAATCTGCTGCTTGAAGGGGAGGACGACGATCAAGCCTTCATGTTTGAATCGGATGAGGCGGAAACGCCCGCGCCGAAATTCACGTCAGCGGCTTCGATTCTAGAGGGCGATGATCTCGATCTGAATGATTTATACAGCACCGACGAGCCGACCCTGCCCGATACCGATGCGATTTTGTCCAGCTTTGCGCGTGACGAAGACGAAATCGCGGATGAAACCCTTCGTGATCTGTTTGACGCCGAGGAATTGAGTCAAGGGGAGCCGCAAAGCGCTCACGAGGCTGTGCAGCCCGCCGATCTTGAACCCGGTGATGATTTCGCGTCGGTGCTGGCGGGGATTTCTGTAGAATCGGAAGCATCCGAGCCGCCTTCGTCATACGACCCATGGGCGGAAATGCCGCTTGACGATGATTTCGCTGAACTTGCGCCGCTTGAACCCGTCGATCTGAGTCAGCTTGTCACGACCGAAGATGTGAACATGATCGGCACTGCCGAAGCGGAAACCATGTTCGGCGATGTCGAAGACGATGATCTGTTCGGTGAACTCACTTTTGCGGATCAAATCGACGCGAATACGCCGCCGGGTCAAACGCTCAGCCCATCGGATACCATCGACTTTGGTGACGATGTTGACGCATCGGATACGCTCGATCTGGGGGCGGAACTTGAACTTGCTGACGCGCCGCCCGCGCCTGCTCCGGCAGTCGCCGCACATGATGACGGGGATTTCTTCGGCTCATTTGCGCTTGACGAAGAAGAACCCAGCCCGATCGAAAGCGATTTCTTCAGCACGTTTGAGCTTGACGAAGCGCCAGAAGCCGCGCCATCAAGCGATCCTGATTTCTTCTCCTCGTTGAGCTTTGAAGGCGAAGAACCCGTCGCATCTGCTGCCGATGCCAGTCAGCCTACTTCGGATGCGGATTTCTTTTCATCACTGGAGTTTCAGGGCGAACCACAGCCAAGCGCGGATAAAGACGAACTGCCTGACTACGATCCAATCCCCGCGCCCACCAGTGCGAAACCCGTGCAAGAACTCCCGGATTGGATGCGCGACGAAGAACCGGCACAGGAATTTATCAGCAGTGAGTTTGAGCAGCCGCCTCAAGACGACTTTTTCACCGGCTTTGAAACAGCTTCCAAGCAGGAGGATGAACCTGCCGCCGCTTCAACCCCGGTATTTAGCAGTCTTGAAGATTATCTCGCATCGCTCAACCCCGGCGAAGTGCCGGAAATTACACCGGAAACCGAAGCGCTTCTCCGCGAATCCAACGTTGATCTTGATCGTCTGTTCACCGAGGGGCTGCCCACCAAGACCGAAGTCACTCCCCAGTCCGGCGATCTTCAGCCGGGAATGGGCGCGGATTGGCTCGACGATGTGCAGAAGCAAACGCGCGATGTCAGCCCATCGGCAATTGTGCGCCAGTTAAAAGATAAGCCGGAAACCGAACTCCCCGACCGTCTCAAGAAACTGCGCCAGCGCGAAAAAGAAGTCGCGGATAAGAGCGGCGTTACCGAAGCGCCCAAGCGCGGACGCCGCCGCGCCGCTGAACAGCCCTCACCGGAAGATTCGAGTATTCCCGGTGAACTGACCGCTGTTCCTGTGATCGCGCCGGGAGCGATGACGCTCGCGCAGACGGTCACGGTGAAGCCGGAACAGCAGGCGAAAGTCGATCTGCTCCGTTCGATGGCTGCGCCGCTGGCAGCACGCGGCACGATTAAACCGGGTGAAGCCCGCTTGAGCGCCATCGACCTGACCTACGACACGCCTTTCTTGCGGGATCTGGAAGACAACGAAAACGCGCTTGTACGTCAAACGCGCACCGATGATCTGCCCAAACTCAGCGAGTCACCGACTGCCGCGCCCGCCAAGCCGAGAGCAAAACGACGACGCCGTACCGCGCGCCGTTATGATCGCCTGTTCGTGAGCGTTTTGATCCTGCTGGCGATGCTTGCGCCGCTGTTCATCACCGAACTGCAAATCGCGCAGCCGCCGAGCAGTCTCCGCGATGCGTCCGGCGCTCAGGCGTCCGCCGCTTACCGGATGCTCAATTCGATTGCGCCGGGGGATTATGTCCTGATCGCCGCCGAATATGGACCGTCGTCGGCGGGCGAACTCGACCGCATGACCGATGCTGTGCTGCGTCATGTGCTGCTGCGCGGCGGACGCCCGGTGATCATCAGCGCGAATCCGTTCGGCGTGGTGCGAACCGGCAACCTGATCGACACGATCAACGAAGATGCAGCCTTCCTAAATCGCATCAATGCGCCGGGTGGTGTGCTGCTCCCCAATCTCGATTACTACTTGATCCGCTATCTGGCGGGCGGCGCGATCGGTGTTCGCAGCTTTAGCGAAGACCCCGCCGCCGCGCTGTCGATCAACATTGACGGCGGATCGACCAGCATTCAAGCGCGGTCACTCGCAGATTTTGCGGCGCTCATGTTGATCGCCGATAACCCGGATGATCTCCGCATGTACGCCGAACAGGTCGCGCCGATGCTGCGCGCGCCATTCTTGGCGGCGGTGAGTTATGCCGCTGCTCCGGCAGCGGAAGCGTACACCGGAACCGCATTTGTGTTTGACGGCTTGCTGATCGGCGGAATCGATGCGGCGGCATATCAAGCGGCGCTCACGACCGTGAATCCGGTCGAGCGCGGCGAACGGCTGCCGACACCGACGCCAACGATCGCGCCGACAAATCCCCCGGCGGGCGAAGCACCATCGGGTGAAGCGCCGACAGTTACGGGACAAACCGCGATCGTGATCGGCAGCCGCACGGTGAACGTGCGCGGCGGCGCGGGGACGGATTTCGCCATCGTCACCACCATAGCGCCGGGAGCAGTGGTTCAGGTGATCGAACTCAATGCCGATCAATCATGGGTACATGTTCTGCTTGATGATGGGCGTGACGGATGGGTGAGCGCGCTTTTGGTCGAATTGAGCGAAACAGGCAGCGCCGCGCCGTCGTTGGCATCCTTCAAAGCGGCGGCGCGCCAAGACCCCGACCCGACGGGCACGCCGCGCCCCACCCGCACACCCGCTTCGACGCTTGAATCAACTGCCGAAGCAAGCGCCGCCGATGCGACAGCGGAAGCGACAGCAGCGCCGTTTGTGCTGCCAACGCTGACACTCGATACCAATTTATCCCCGGATGAATTGGCGGAGCGGCGCTTTTCAGCATTTTATATGGGTATTATCGCCTCCAGTGCGGTGATTGCGCTCGGAGCGGTGTTCAACATCGTGCGCGGACTGCGGAAGCGGAGAGGACGCTAGTGAGCGCAGAACAGCTTGGCACTTGGGTTGGCTTCATCTTCACGCTGATGGTGTTTAGCTATCTGCTCGGTGATAACATCCTGTATCGCCTAGCGGTATTTGTGTTCGCGGGGTTAGCCGCTGGTTTCGTCACCATGATCACCATCGAAAGTGTGATCATGCCGTGGCTGAACGCGACCATCCTCGCGCCCACGCCTAACATCGGCGCGCTGATTCTGGGCGCGATTCCGCTGTTGTTCGGGCTGCTGCTTTTGGCGCGAACATCCCGGCGCTACGGGCGGATCGGCGCGATCGGGCTGGCGTTTATCGTCGGCATTGGCGCGGCGGTCGCGGTCGTAGGCGCGGTCAGTGGTTCACTGCTGCCGCTGGCGGTTCGCACGGTCGAAGATGTCCGTTTAGCACAACCCGCCGCCGATGGGACAAATTACGCCCTGCTCAACGGCTTTTTGATCGCTATCGGCGTCGTTTCGACGTTGATCGCGTTTCAGTATTCGGCGCGGCGCGTGCCGGGGATGCCGGATCAAACCCGGCGCGGCTTGCTGATCCGGGCGATCGGCGCGGTAGGGCAGGGATTTATCGTGGTCACGATGGCGGCACTCTACGGCGGCGCGATCCTGACCGGCTTGACGATCGTCTCTGACCGGCTGGTTTATCTTTTGAGCCGCTTGTTCGCGGGAGGCTGATCTCAATGGCTGCATTCACCTCGCCAACGCCGAGCAACGGCGGCGCGTTCGCCCGAACCGGCAGTATTCTCGCGGTCGATTTTGGCAGTGTGCATACCCGCGCCATTTTGATCGATCTGGTGGACGGCGAGTATCAACTCGTCGCCAAAGGGAAGGCGCGCACGAGCGCCGGATTCCCCAATCATGATGTGAATATCGGCATGATCCGCGCCGCCGCACAGCTTGCTTATGCGACCGGGCGGCGCTTATTCGACCCTGACAGCGAACGGATCATCACGCCGGAACAGCCCGACCGGAGCGGCGTTGATGTTGTTCGCTTCACAGCAAGCATCGGGCGACCGCTCCGCACGATTTTGATGGGTCTTGTGCCGGAAATGAGCGTTGCCAGCGCGTATCGCGCTATCGCGGGAACCTATGTGCAGATCATCGACACGATTACGTTGGATGATGCGCGTTCGCCGCAAGCCCAGTTGAATGCGCTCCTACTTGCCCGCCCCGATTTGATTTTCATCGTTGGCGGCACAGAAGGCGGAGCAAACAGCAGTGTGATGGAGTTTGTCAATCTGGCACGGTTGGCGATGCGCTTTGGTGCGCGGAATGTCAACCCGCCGGTGTTATTCGCGGGCAATTCTGATCTCGAAGGCGAAGTCCGCGCCGCATTTGCCGATTTGACGAGTGTGTTTGTGGCGGAAAATGTTCGTCCATCGGCTGACCGCGAACAGCTTGACGCGGCGACGGGTGAACTTTCGCTCACGTATGACGCGGTATCGTCGTCACGCGGGTTGGGTTTCGAACGCATCTCGCATTTGAGCGAACTCGGCGTACTGCCCACCGCCGGAAGTTATGACTTGATCACCGAGTATCTGGCGCGGTCGCATCAAGCCGAAATGCGGCGCGGCGGCGGCATGTTGATCGCCGATCTGGGCAGCGCGGTGAGTACGCTTTCGGCGGCGATCGATAAGCGCGTGCTGACGACGATCCGCACCGATATTGGCGTTGGTCACAGTGCCGCGCTGTTATTCGATCAAGCGGGTATCGAAGCCTTTCAGCAGTGGCTGCCATTCACCAGCGAAACGAGCGAGATCAGCGCCTATGTCTTAAACAAGACACTGCATCCCGCTTATATCCCCGAAGACCGCCGTTCGTTGTTCCTTGAACATGCCTTAGCGCGGGCGGCGCTGCGTTATTTGCTGACGATCAGCCGCCCGGCATGGACGGTCGAAACGGCGCTTGATAAAGCGGATGAGCCGCTTCCGCCGATGTTTCAGATCGTCGGCGCAGGCGCAGCGATCAGCGAGACAGGACGCCCCGGACTCAGCGCGATGCTGCTGCTCGATATTTTCCAGCCGGTTGGCATTACGCATCTCCAGCTTGATGACAGCGCATTGATTCCCGCGCTCGGCGCGTTGGCACGCACCACGCCGGAAGCCGTTGTTCAAGTGTTGGATGCGGGCGGCTTGCAGTTCTTGGCGACGACGATCAGCCTTTCAGGAACACCGCGCGCGGGACGTTCCGCCGCTCGTATCACAATCACGCTGCATAAAGAGAGCGGCGATCAAACCGAACGCCACACGATCAACGGTGGGATGCTGTGGGTTTATGATGTTCCGGTCGGATTGACGGCGACGATTAGCGTGCGCGTCACCCGGCGCGGCTTGAGCATCAACGGCAAAGGCTCGATCCGTATGCAAGTTGCGGGCGGAACTGCCGGACTCATCATCGATGCACGCGGACGCCCGATCCCGCTTCCGGCGGCGGCACGTCAGCGGGCGGCGCTGATCCTGAGTTGGTACGCCCAAGCGACCGGGGATGCTGTCTACGAACCGCCGGAAGAATGGTTCAAAGAAGCACGCGTCGAAGTCACACCCGCCCAACGCCGCGCCGAAAAACGCGCCGCTCAGCGCCGTGCAAAAGAAGCCGCCGCGACGGAAACCGATGATCGGCTGGCAGATTTGTCCGGCGAAGCGGTCAAGCCCGCACCAGCCGCCGAAAAATCGCGCCGCCGTCGTGGAAAGAAAGGCGAAACCGCGCCGGAAGTCACCGCCGCGCCCGATACGTCTGATAAGGATGAGGATTCTGATGAGTTCCGATCTCTATTTTCCTGATCACCGTCATCTGATGGGCGTAACGCTGCTTCAGCGTGAGCGCTTGCTCCCGGAAGATGTAGACGGCAAACCGGAGCGCCCGAAGAACAGCCGCGTCAGCATCCGTGATGTGGTCGCGCGCGGCGTGCGTCCCGCGCCGTATATTGTTATTGAAGCGGCGCGCGATCTTCGCCTCCGCAAACCGGAGCAGCTCGAAAAAGTGCTGCGCGTGCAGCTTAACGAAGAAGTGCGGCGCGGCAGTGTGGTTGCCGGAAAAGTCCGCCGTAATGGATCGCCCGTGCGCGGTAAAAGCGTCGTCACGCCGCGCGGCGGAACGGTCGTCTACATCGGACAGGGGCGGATCATCATTCAAGAAATCGCCGATCCGGTCGCGGTCGAAAGCGGCTTGAATGGGACAATCGTCGCAGTCAGCGAAGGGCGCGGCGTCACCATCGAAACCTATGCCGCCGTGATGCAAGGCGTGTGGGGCAATAATAAACGCGCGATCGGCATCATACGCGCCGAGCCGAACGACGGTTTAGAGCAAATCTTCACCGACGAGATGAATAATGAATATCGCGGCGCGGTTGTCGTGACGCGTCGTTCGCTTCAACCCGTCACGCTGGATGTGATCGAATCACAAGGGCTTGCCGGGGTGATCGCGCCAAGTATGCCCGCCGATCCCGCCTTGATCGAACGCGCTTTTGATATGAAAGCGGCGATTCTACTCACCGAGGGATTCGGCTCCGCGCGCATGAACACGACATATTTCCAGTTTTTTGGCGAAGTCGAAGGGCGGCAGGTGATGATCGATGCCGCGCTCCCGTCCGTGACCAGCCCGAACCCACCCGAAGCGATCATCACTGTGCCGCTGACGGGCGAACGTCCGCTGATGCCTCCGGCGAATATTCGGCTTCGCCCATCAATGGAAGTTCATGTCGTGAATGGTGACGGATCAACTGTGACCGGGACTGTTGTCGATTTGCCAAAAGACCCGGTTATATTAGACAATGGTCTGCGCGTACCGTGTGCATTCGTCGAACTTTCGACAGGCGAAACGCGTTACGTCCCATTGGCAAATCTCGAAGTTTATGGGTAGAACTAAGATAAGCAGTAACATATGAGCGGTTTGCGGGAGGGCGTCCGCCCCCCTTCAATTAACTGGTTTTATCGGCATCGGTTCGGCTTTATCCTGCCCGCACCTCATAAGGGGGACGCATGACGGATAACAACAATCGCGACGACGAGTTCGAGTTTGACGATTTTTTTCCTGAAGATGACCAAACAGGCGATATCGATCTCGGCGACGACGACGGTCCTCCTATAACCGGCGGGTACATCGATGAAGATATGCCCGTCATTGATCCTGAGCCGGAGCGCAGCAACCGGACATTTGTGATTCTGGCAGTCGCGCTGATCCTATTGTTCGTGATCGGCTTGGTGGCGGTCTTGATCCTCGCTTCACGCGATACCGGACCGAGCGAAGCCGAGCAGAGCGCAACGGCGGCGAACGCGACGAACGATTTTGTCGCGCAGTTGGTTTTGCAGACCGCGACGCAGGATGTGATCAATATTCAATTGACGCAGACCGCGCTGGCGTTCTCACCGACGCCGACCGATACGCCGCAGCCGACCGCGACCGCAACAGAAACAGCGACATTTACGGCAACGTTTACGACGACGCCCGACTTGACCGCAACGGCAGTCTTTGAAGCGCTTGACGCGGTATCCAAGACCCAAACCGCGCTTGCCGCTCCTACGCTCACGCCCACGCCTGAGCCGACCGACGTTCCGGTTGTGGATATTCAAGCGTTGTTCGCGACCGAAGCCGCGCAAGCGACACAGGTTGGCGCGTTCCAAGAGTCCGCCTTTGCGACGTTGGCGGCAATCGCAACCCAAGCCGCAGGCGGCGCGATCGATCAACCCGGTATTGAGGGCGCGATCGCGGATCAGGCGGCGACACTTGCAGCGCTTCAGCTTCAAGGAACACAGGTTGGTGATGCTGTCGATCAGCTTGACCGCGCACTGGCAACCTCCGCCGCGTTGAACGCGACACTCGCGTTTAATCTCGCGCTGGCAACATCAAACGCGCCGGGATTGCAGGGGGCGTTATCAACACCTGCCGCGCAAGCGACACTCAACGCGCTCACCATTCAGGCGACTTTAACCGCGCTTGCGCCGGATGATCCGTCACTACCGCCCGCAACTGCTACAGCACTTGCCGAAGTTCCGGGCTTGCTCACACCGGAAGGTGTCGCAACTCAGAACGCGCTGGCGACCCGTCTGGCATTCGTTGAAGCCGCGCTCGGCACGCTGACCGTCCCGACGGAAACGCCGACCCTTGCGCCGCCGACCGCCACGGTTGACACCTCGATCCCGCCCGCCGCGCTCACCGCGACCGCGATCGTTCAAGGTTACTTGACCGAAACGGCACAGGCGCAGATCACACCCGTCACCGAGACGCCTGCGGTTGTTGAAGGCACACCGCCGTTCATCGCCCCGCCGACTATTCCGCCGGAACTGCCGGATACCGGCTTGTTCGATGATGTTTCGAGCGGCGGCGGTATTGGTATCCTGTCTATTGCGCTCGTCGGCTTGGTTGGCGTGATCGTCGCCGCCCGCGTGATGCGTAAACGGAAGTAAACAACTCACACACGCCCCTTTTCTCCCTTCTCTAAACCCTGTTTGGAGAGGGGAGATGGGGCGTGGCTGACCCCGTTCGCTTGTTCCCCAAATCTTGATCCATGCGTTTTGACACGATTCGAATCAGTGCTTATCTCGTCTACATGCTTCAGGGTCAGCGTCCGCGCCTCGAAGTCATCGTTGATGGCGGCGATATTCTGCACGTCCGCATGAGCGACGGCAGCGAGATCATGATCTACTTGATCGAAAGCGACATCACCGATTACCAGATCAAGAACATCGTCAACGAGAACAGCGCCCGCCGCATCTACAGCCTGTTTATCCTGTGGTGCGATCTGCTGCTGCCGCGTGACGGCATGTACTACATCCCTCATGATTGGATGAGTCTGCTGCTGACGATGCACGACGACAAGATTTACGCCTTCGATGCGTTCGCGGCGGATGTGTTCATCTTCCCGATTTTCTTTGATGGCGTCGGTGTGGCGCGGGATATACGGCACGGCGGACTGATTGACGCGCAGTTTCTCAACGTCAAGCGCATTAAAACGCCTTTTTCGCCCGATGATTGGTACGTCGCCAATTTCGACATCGCCGCCGCGCCCTCAAACCCACTTTCGCCGTACTTTGATGTGTTGGGGATCAACCCGACAACCGACCGCGAATTGATCAAACGGGCGTATCGCTTTGCGGCGCGCAAATATCACCCGGATGTGAACGCGACCGAAGAATCGACCCACAAAATGCAGCAGATCAACGAGGCATATACGCGCATTTTGCACGTACTCGATCAGCACGAGTGACAGCGGCGAACATCTGTGTAGGACATTCCGCCCATCTTGACATTACATGCGAACCGCTTTATGAATAGCTATAGGAATTTCAGATTCGTAACCTTGTATTAGTAAAATTCAAACACCGCTCTTAACATGGTGGAGCGTTCAAGATGGTCAACTGGCACGTAATTTCTGACGTAGGAATTGTTCATTCGGGCATTGGGGCTGGGAATGTTCTCGGATGCCCGTATCTATTTGTTGCCGGACGCAATCAGACCACTCCTGATGAAACGGCGGACGCCTCTCGCGGCGGGCGCGTGTGGATCGGCATTCCGCAAGATGGCAATCTGTTTAGCGATACCCGCTGGAAGTGGAATATGCGTTGGGAGCCGCTCTTTCAAAAGCGCGACGATCTCCAAACGGATTCTTCTCCGGTAGTGGCTGCGCCGTGGGGGATTCCGGTCGTGTTCGTCAAGACGGCGGGCGACGGTCGAATCTTCTACACGAGCTATGAATTGGGACAGGCGACCCCGTGGCGTGAAGTCGGCGGCGTCACTGATCAGCCCGTCGGCGCGGCGGGTGCGAGTTTTAACGGCAAAACATATCTTTACCTGTTCAAACGCAACCCGATTGACGGGCAAATTTATTACACCCGCTCCGGTGACCGGGGCGAAGCTAAGACATGGGAAACATGGCGCATCGTCCCCGGCGATCTCAAAACGAAGAAATCCCCGGCGGCGGCAGTGATGCCCGCACCCGGTGGACGTATTCTGTGCGTGTTCGCCAAGCGCGAAAACAACACAATCGCCTACACCGCGACGCTGGACGGCGTGCGCTGGAGCGCGTGGCGTGATCTCGTCGTCAATAACGCACCGATCCAGATGCTTGGACGGCTTGCGCCGACGGCGTTCACATGGCAGGACTCGATCTATGTGCCGTTTGTGCCGCCCAAAGTCGAGACGAATGTCGTCAAGGCGGCGGTGCTGACCCCGACCGTGCAAGACGATAAAGTCGTCAATGCACAATGGTCTGTGATCGATCTGTGCCCGATCCCCACCGAATTTGATCACGGGATCGTGATGGGCGGGTATCGCAACAGCGAAGCGAGTTATCTGTTCGCCATGTTCCACGCGACCGCCGGAAATGCGGCTGTCGTCTCGCGTGCCGAGGCGGTCAAACCCGTATTCAAGTAAAAAGCATCAACGCAAAGTCACAAAGCCGCGAAGAAGCCCTTCGCGGCTTTTTATGTTGTCATTGCGCCTTATGTCTTTCCTTCGTAGGCGATCCGCGTGTTTACAGTCCGCACCCGAACTGTATAATGACGTGTCTGTTCTTTCAGGCTGCATTGATGTCTGAGGTATGTTTATGCGTATACCCGGTTGGGCGTTTCTCATTGGCATGATCATGCTGGTGTTTGCAACAATTGTGTGCGGGATCGGCGCGTTTTCGCTGGCGCGCAGTGTCGCCGGAGATTTGAGCCGCAGCGGGATGGATGTCACCTTCGGTTTTGATCAATTTTTGGAAGCACAGCCGACGATTACGCCGTCCCCTGTGCCGCCCACGCCGACCACCACCGCAACCATTGACCCGAATATCACCCCCACCGCAACGCCGGTCACGCCAACGCCGACGATCACCCCGACGATCGATCCGCTGGCGGCGTATACATGGGATGATCCCCGCCGCTTAAATGTGCTGCTCGTCGCCATTGACCAGCGCGAAGGCATCGCGGACGAAGGTTATTACCTGACCGACTCGATCATGGTGATCAGTATCGACCCGGTGCGCGAAACCGTCGGCATTTTGTCGATTCCCCGTGACCTGTGGGTGCAAATCCCCGGTTTCCAGTATGGGCGCATCAATACCGCCAATCAGTTAGGCGAACAGAGCGCTTATCCCGGCGGTGGGTTGGCGCTGCTTCAGCGTACGATTCAAGAGAATCTCGGCATCAGCATCGATAACTACGTGATGATCAATTTCCGTGTGTTCACCAGCGTGGTTGAATTGGTCGCCCCCGGCGGCGCGGAAGTCTGCCCGACAGTCGAGATCAACGATCCTGATTACCCCGACGCGGGTTTCGGCACGATCCCGGTGTACTTCCCGGCGGGATGCCAGCGCTTACAAGCCGAACAGCTTCTCCAGTATGCGCGCACCCGCGCCACTGAGGGCAGCGATTTTGATCGCGCACGCCGTCAGCAAGAAGTGATCCTTTCGCTGCGAAACGAAATCCTCTCGGCGGGCGGTGTGATCAACTTCTTGACGGCGATTCCGCAGTTGTGGACGGAACTTTCCGCCAACTACAAAACCGATTTCTCGCTGGAAGATATTCTCAGCTTGGCAACGCTGGCACAGAACATCGATACATCGGATATTCACACGGGCGCGATCGATAACCTGTACGTGAATTTATCGACTGCCGCGACAGGGGAGCAGATCTTGATCCCCCGCTATGGGGCGATCCGCACGCTGATCCAACAGGTATTTGAACCGACCGAAGACCTTTCGCTGGCGGAACTGCGCGAACGCGCCGCCGCCGAAGGTGAGGTTTCTGTCGTCGTGTTCAACAATACAACCGTGACCGGATTAGCGAGTCAAACCCGTGATTGGCTGACAAGTCAGGGGATCACGGTGGTCAATGTCGGCAATACGTCCGCGCCCGACAGCGCCCCGACGACGATCCGCATGTACGGCAATCCTAATCGTATCTGGACGGCGCGTTATCTCGCCGCGTTGATGGGACTGCCATCGGAGCGCGTGCAGCCCGGTGCAGACGGCTTGACGGTCGAAGACATTGCTATCGTCGTCGGCACGGATATTCAAGGCTTGATCAGCGGCGCGGGCTTGCCGACTGCTGCGCCGGGATCGTAAAGTTCCTCTCAGATGCTTATGGGGGGAGAGCCTTCTCCCCCCAACGTCTCCCCTACGTTTGGAACCCGGTGCTGGCAAACTGCGTCATGATCGGGTAGAGTCAGCCTCCGCAATCCTTATGAGAACGTAGGAGTCGTCCGCTATGGCTGGACGAAGTTGGGCGAAAGCCCTCCCGCTGCGGCTTGTTACGTTGTTGATTGGCGTCACGCTCGCGGGCTGCAATTTAGGCAGTACCCCTGTGGAAGAAAATATCCTCCTAACGGGTGCGCCTACCGTACGCATCGTTTCGCCGCTCCCGAACGCGACCTATCTGGAAGGGGTCGCGGTCAATATTCAGGCGCAGATCGGCAATGCGGGCGCGGATATTCACCGCGTCGAAGTCGCGGTCGATAATAACTTGATCGCCACACTGCCCGATCCGAATACTACTGACGCGGCGCAGTTCAATATCGTCTATACATGGACGGCGGCGGGCATCGGCTCACATTTGATCGCTGTGACCGCATTCCGCGCCGATGGATCAAGCAGCGCCCCGACCACCGTTTCGATCAGTGTGCGCGCCGATGCGCCGAGCAATCCAACACTCGACACCGGAGCGATTACCCAAGGGGCGGTACAGCCGCCCACCGTGACACGTACGCCGCGCCCGACGGGGACACCCGCTCCCGCGACGGCGACATCAGATGCACCCGCCGATCAGCCGACCGCGACCACCGCCGCGCCAGCCGCCGGAAGCGGTGAACCGCCGGTCGCCTCGTTTAGCGATGGGATCAATGTGCGGCGCGGACCGGGGACGAACTTCACCCCGCCAATCGGCGCATTCTTGGCGGGCGATACCACCCGAATCCTCGCGCTAAACTTGACCGGAGACTGGTACAAAGTTCAATTCGGGATCACCGAAGGCTGGGTATACGCGCCGCTTGTGACCGTTACGGGCGATACTTCGTCTCTGCCGCGTGAAGCGGGACCGCCGACACCCTATCCGCCGACCGCGACGCCAATTCCACCGACATCGATTCCGCCGACTGCCGCGCCTGTCTCGAATATCAATCTGGTTGCGGGAATCGTCGTGCTTGATCCGGGGACGCCGCGCTGTGCCGAAACATTCAATGTTGGCTTTGATGTGGCAAATCTGGGGTCTGCGCCTTCGTCGGTGAGCAGCACCGTTAACCTGACCGATGCGCGTGCCGCAGATGGCAGTCAGCAGGGCGCAACCGTCGGCGGATTCCCGGTTTTGCAGCCGGGCGAGACGTTCCGCGTGAATATGCCGCTCACGGTCAGCACATGGTACGGCGAAAGTCACACGATCACCCTCGTGATCGACCCCGGTAATCAAGTTGCTGAAACCAACGAGAGCGATAACCGGGCGACAATCACGTACACGCTTGACCGGGCGAACTGCCCGTAACCGGATCGATTGGGTTTTATGCGTTTTCTGTTCGCTGCATCCGTTCATCATCCGGAAGCGCTGCGCGCCGCACAAGCCGCAGCGCTTCCGGGTCAGCCTCCGCCGCTGTTCCCGCCTACGATGAATCAACATTTCTGGGAAAAGGCACTGCTCAAACGCGGGCATACCCTCGCCGCGTTTTATCGTAATCAGCCCGCGATCACGCTCCGGCGCGGCAGCCTCGGCGGAAAGACGCAAGCGCACCGGCAGGGAATCACCCCCGGCAAGCTGATTCAAGCGGCGTGGAATCGCATCCCGCCGCGTTTAAATCCCGATCTGCGCGCCCGCAACGCCCGTTTAATCGAACAGTCACGCGCATTCAAGCCGGATGTGCTGTGGATGGTGGGCGATAACACGGTGATCTACCCGGAAACGCTGGCGCAGATCAAACGTGAGACGGGATGCCGGATCGTGTATGCGTGCGGCACGTCGCCGATCGTGTTTTCGCACGCTATCGATCGCGCCGCCGCCCGTTTGTACGATCTCGTGATCGCCAGCGATTACTATCACGGGATTCAATGGCTCGAACTGGGTGCGCAAAAGATGATCTCGCTGCCAATCGCCGCGTGTGACCCCGACTTTCATCACCCGTATTCCCTGAGCGAGTCCGAACGCGCTGCGTTTGCGTGTGATATTGCGTTTGTCGGAACGCTCGTGCCGGATCACCTGTACAGCCGCCGTGTGAAAGCACTCGAAGCCTTGAGCGCCGCCGGATTTGATCTCGGCATTTGGAGCGTTCACGAACTGCCCGCCAGCTTGCGCAAGCATTATCGCGGCAAAGCGCTAGGGGAGCAGATGGAACGCATCCTGAGCGCGGCGAAAATCTGCTTTAACACGCACGGCGATTTTGTGCATTACGGCGGCAATCTGCGCTTGTTTGAAGCTGCGGGGGCGGGGGTGTTTCAGGTGACGGATGATCTGCCGGGGGTGCGCCAATGGTTTCCCGATGTGGAAGGCGCGCCGACGCTGGTCACGTACACGGATGCTGAGGATTTAGTCCGCAAAGCGGCGTATTATCTCGAACACGAGGCGGAACGCGCGGCGATTGCCGCGAATGGTCAGCGGCATGTCTACGCGCATCACACGTATGATCACCGCGCCGCCGCGCTTGAAGAACTGCTGAAGGGAAGTTAAAAATCGCTTGTATAGGACAGGGGCATGCCCTGTCCTATACGACAGGCTTCTAGCTTCCGTCGCGGACGGCATCCAAATAGGGGAGCGCCGCTTGCAGGGCTGCGATCGCCGTTTGAACTTGGCGCAGTCCTTGACCCGCTGATGCGCGCAAATTCCCGCTGTTACACGCAAACGTAAAATTAGTCCATCCGAGACGCACGGTATCCAAACCGGAGTTGATCAGGTCAACTGCTTGACCTAACGGCTGCGATGCTTCGCGGTCAACCGGCGGTAACTGGTAGTTCGGCGGCATGTTCGGGGGACTGCTGCGGCAGCCATCGGTTTGACCGCTGGTGGCGAGGTCTTCCCAATATGCCTCTAACAGACGCGCGCCGCCGTTTGGTCTAAGCATGCTGTCCGCGAGTTCATAGAGCGCCGTCAAGTGTCCGCGTGGGTTTGCGACCGCCGCTGTTGCCGATGGTGTGATATTCGGATCGGGGGTTGAGGTCGGAACAGGCGTGTCGGTTGGGATAAACGCCTGATACGTCGCGTTAAATGCACTTTCGAGCAAACCTAAGCGGTCGATTGCGCCTGCCAGCGTCGGCAAATACGGCTCGACATCGGCGGCGGAGAGGCTGTTTAACTGTCCCGCACATGCTTGATCATATTTTGTGCGCGTGGTCTGCAAATCGAGCAGCACGCTGTTCAGGTTGGCGGCGGTTTGCCCCAATTCGACGGAGGTCACAAACTCATCCGGCACGAGTGGGGGCGGGTTGTTGAAAAAGGCAGTGCAGTCCGCCGAGCCACCGCCGCGCACGGCTTCATATTGGCGTTGGAGCGTTTGCACATCGGCGCGCAGCCGGGCAATTTGTCGGCTGATCAGGAATGTCATCGGTTCGCGGCGATCCGGCGTGGGGGTGACTAACCGGAGGGCGACCGCGTTATTTTCGATATACGAAGGAATAAACGCGTTCAGCCCGACGAGAAGCGCCAGCAGCACGAACAGCAGAATCACCGAGCTAAACAAGCCGCCTTTGTTAGCGCGCTTGCCGAGCTTGCCGTGATTTTCTACTTTATCCAGCATCGCGATCACGCGCGCTTTATTCTTGTCGCCTTTGCCGAGTTCGCGTTCGACCGCTTTGAACATCCCCAGCGCATAAGCCGCAGCCTTACGCACCGATCGATCTTCGTCGTTTTCGTAAACGTCGATTAGCGTTTCGAGCGCATCGCCCGCCGCAGCCTCTCCAAGATAATAGGCTGCCTCGCGCCGTTCTGCGGGATCGGTCGAGGTGAGCTTTTGGATCATTTCGTCGATATTTGCCGCACGATCTTCGGCAAGCTGTTTGGACATGACGATCCCTCAGGCTGAGAGCAGGTTGAACAGTGACCAACTATACTCATAGAATAGGGGTTCGCGCAAACCCGTCTACCGCATCAAAACCAAGAAATTGAGAAAAAGCATAACGCAAAGACGCAATGACGCGAAGCCGCAAAGAAATGCAACTTGTGGAGACATCTTTGCGCCCCTGCGTTGACTCTTTCCTCAATGTTCTGGTGCTTGAACCCGTTTCCCTCGCCCGTCTATGGGGTCTGCGGTGCGTGATGATCCCTTAGCCAGCGCAAATAAGCGATCACATCGAGCAAGTCTTGATCTGTCCAATCCGGGCGACCGCCGCTCGGCGGCATCGAAACACCTGTCACGTTGTCAGGATGACCCGCCGCCCGTCCTTCGCGCAAAAATGCGAGTAAATCCGCATCCGATGCGTACACCACCAGCGGAGATGTCACGATCGGCAGCCCAAGACCGGGAACGCCTTCGCCTAAAAAGCCGTGACAGCCCGCGCACGTTTCCAGAAAATGCAACCGCCCCTGTTCGAGATCACCGCCCTGTGTGATGGCGGTCGATTCGGGGTGAGGCGTGGGAGTACGCTCCGGCGTGATCGTAACAGGCGCTTCGATGGCTGGCGTTACGGCGGTGATAATCTCGCGTTCATCTGATAAAAACGCGCTGCCGCTCACGACATAGATTTCGCCCGCATTTTGAAAAGCGTTGCCCGCACCGTCTCCGCCCATCGCATTCGGCGCGATATCGATCACGCCGTCGCCGTTCATATCGCCCACCGCAAGCGCATACGGCATCATGTCGTTGGTTTCGCCGCCGATCAAGAAGCGCACGCGCAGATCCTCCGGCGGATCGAACAGAAGGATCGCGCCATCGTCGTTCGGCAGCCCGCCTGTTTCACCGAACAAAACCGCCATCATGCCCGCATTGTGACGCATCACGCCGTCAACGCCGATCGGGTCATAATCCGGCGCGCCGTAAAACAGATCATCAATGCCATCTTGATCGAGATCGGCGGCGCGGAGGGTATCGCCCGCTTTACTGTCCGCTTGATCCGGGTAAATGACGACGGCGCGCCCCGGTTCCGGTGCGCTCAAGTCGATCATTTGTCCGGCGAACGGCTCATGGGTGTAGATCACCCACGCTTCGCCCGCTTCGTCGAGGTTATCTTCCGCACCGTCCGCAACCAGCGTCCCCAGAATCAGATCGAGCCGCCCGTTTCCGTCGAGATCACCGACGGCGATTTCTTCACCGAGCAGATCATTGGCATCGCGTCCGTAAATGACCGTGATTCGCTCATCGATGGGTCGCCCTTCGGCGTCGATCAGCGCGGCGAGATCGACGATCTGCCCGCGTATCGATGCACCGCCGAACACGACGAACGTTTCGCCGCTGTTATAGCGCAGATTGCTCGCGCCATCGCCGCCGCCGAACGAAATCCCGCCGATCCCGCTCGATGCACGCCATAATGCCGCGCTCACGATTGCATCATCGTAACCGTCGCCGTTCAGGTCATCACCCCACACGGTTGATCCCATCAGATCAT
>CALBRY010000021.1 GCA_937927665.1 uncultured Chloroflexota bacterium | reverse complement strand
ATTGCAGGGGCGCTGCGTGATGAACTTATGGCTGGAGTGTTTACAAAAATAGGGGCGCTGCTTGCGCGTCCGGCTTTTGATCGCGTTCGCAAACAGATCGATCCATTTGAAGTCGGGGGTGCGCCACTTTTGGGCGTGAATGGCGTTGTAATCATCGGTCATGGCAGATCGAATGCTAAAGCGATCAAAAACGCCATCGGTCAGGCTCGAAGCGCGGTGTCAGGGCGCGTGATCGAGTCGATCAAAGCCGGGTTGCAGTCAGCATCCGACTAGTGGAAGCAATTCAACCAATTTGAAAGGGGGACTGCGGCTAGTCCAGCCTATAGCCGCAAGAGGAAACCATGGAACTATTGAGAAACGGTCGCCCGCGTGTCGTGATTACCGGAATGGGTGCGATCACAGCGTTGGGTGGAGTCAAAACGTTATGGGACGGGTTGAAGAGCGGTAAATCGGGGATTCGCCGCATCGAAACGATTCCGATTGAACATGTTCCCGTCAAAATTGGTGGTGAAGTGCGCGGTTTTAGCGCAACTGACTTCATTGAGCACAAAGAAGCTCGCCGCATGGGTCGTGCCTCTCAATTCGCGCTGGTCGCCGCTCAAATGGCAGTTGAAGATGCAGGACTGACTCAACCCGATATTGAAGCTGAAGGCGATCGCGTTGGTGTAGTGATGGGAACGACCCTCGGTTCACACGAAACGGGCGATCAAAGCACAGCCAAATATCGCGCTTCCGGCTTCAAGCGCCCGAATCCGTTGGCGCTGATCAATTCCCTGCCGAATATGCCGGGACATTATATCAGCCGCTTCTTCAAAGCATTTGGACCGCTGCTCTCGCCTTCAACAGCATGTGCCGCAGGCACACAATCGGTTGGCGAAGCCGCCGATAAAATCCGCAGCGGGCGCGCTGATCTGATCATCACGGGCGGTGTCGAATCGGTATTTCAGGATTACGCCATCGCCGGATTTGAAGCGATGGATGCGCTCGCGACTGGTTACAACGACAATCCCTCTGCTGCGAGCCGTCCGTTCGATAAGAATCGCAACGGGTTTGTCTACAGCGAAGGCTGTGGCGTTCTCGTTGTGGAAAGCCTTGCCCATGCGCTCAAACGCGGTGCGCGTATTTACGCCGAAATTCTCGGTCATGCGGCGTCATCCGATGCGTATCACATCGCAGCGCTTGACCCTGAAGCAGGCGGCGCTACCCGCTCAATGTTGTGGGCGCTTCAGGATGCCCATGTGAGTCCTGAAGATATTCAGTACATCAACGCGCACGGCACATCCACGCAGTCAAACGATGCGATGGAAACGCTGGCGATTAAGAAAGTGTTCGGCGAACAAGCGTATAACATCCCGATCAGCTCGACCAAGAGCATGCTCGGTCATGCGCTCGGCGCGTCAGGTGCAATTGAGATCATCGCCTCAGTGATGAGTCTTGTTGACGGCGTGATTCATCCGACAATCAACTACGAAACGCCGGATCCCGACTGCGATCTGGATTATGTTCCAAACGTGGCGCGTGAATTCAAAAACCTGAAGACGGTGCTGTCGAACAGCTTCGGCTTGGGCGGTCAAAACGCCACCATCATCCTGAGCAAGATGTAGCGCGAGAACTTCCCACATGACGAAAAAAGTAATCGTCGTTGGAGGTGGATTGGCGGGTTCGGAAGCCGCGTGGCAGCTTGCCCAACGCGGCTTCCGCGTCGATCTATATGAGATGCGCCCCCATAAGACCACCGGTGCGCACGTGTCCGATCGGCTTGGGGAACTGGTATGCAGTAATTCATTCGGTTCAAAACTGCCGGATCGCGCCCCCGGCTTATTAAAAACCGAGTTGGATATGTTCAAATCGCTGCTTCTGGATCGAGCAGAGCGCGCTTCACTTCCCGCTGGTGGTGCGCTGGCGGTCGATAGAGAAGCATTTTCTGCATCCGTCACAGAAGCACTGGCGACTCACCCGAACGTTACGGTCATCCGCGAAGAAATCACACACATCCCCGACGAACCGACGATCATCGCGACAGGTCCATTGACCTCCCCGGGATTGGCGGCTGAGATCGGTAAGCTGACCGGTCAGGAGTATCTGTATTTTTATGATGCTCTCGCTCCGATCGTGACTGCCGAAAGCATCGACATGACCATTGCTTTTCGCGCCAATCGTTACGGCCGTGGAGATGATGCTGAAGGTGATTACATCAACTGCCCGATGACTCGTAATGAGTATGATGCTTTTGTCGCGGCAGTGCTTGCGGCGGAACGTGCCGAACTCCGCGATTTCGAGCAAGAAGACCCGCGTTTCTTTGATGGCTGCCTGCCTATCGAGCAAATCGCTGCGCGGGGACATAAAGCGCTTGCTTTTGGACCGATGCGCCCCGTAGGACTGCACGATCCCCGTACCGGAAAACGCTTCTACGCGATTGTTCAGCTTCGACAGGATAACCTCGCGGGCAGCCTGTATAATCTGGTAGGCTTCCAAACAAATCTAAAATGGGGTGATCAAGAACGCGTTCTGCGAATGATCCCCGGCTTGGCGAATGCCGAGTTCGTTCGTATGGGGCAAATGCATCGCAATACGTTTATCAACGCGCCTACCCTGCTCCATGCGACCATGCAGTTTCGCCAGCGCGGTGATCTATTCTTTGCAGGTCAAATCACCGGCGTGGAAGGCTACATGGGGAATGTGGCAACCGGACTGGTTGCCGGGGTGAATATGGCGCGCCTTCTGCAAGAAAAAACGCCGCTCACCCTGCCGCCGACAACCATGCTTGGCGCTTTGTGCCATTATGTCACTCACGCCGAACCGGATACGTTCCAGCCGATGAAAGCGAATTTCGGCATACTGCCGGAACTCGAAACACACGTCAAAGACAAACGTCAGCGCTATCTCGCTTATGTGGCACGCGCGCTAAACGATATGCGCGCCGCCCTGATCGAATCTGCTGATCCGTATCTCATTCCCATCACGGAGACAATCTCTTGATCAATCGAATCCGCCGCGCCTTTCTTTTTGCCAATCTCGTTTTACTGCTTGCGCTAACTGCCTTTGCCGCGCCTGTGCTGACCACTGCTCAAGACGATGTACTTCCTGATCAATTCAGCGGCGATCTTGCATATCAGCATGTTGCTGATCATGTGAATGCTGGATTTCGACAGACAGCAACACTTGGGAGTTATATTGCGGGCAATCTGATCCTCGAAAAACTTGAAAGCTACGGATGGGAAACGTCCGAAGATTGGCATATCGTCAGCTTAGGCGATCCTTCGACATTTTCTGATGCCGCACGTCAAACATTGGAAGATTGGCAACCGTTCACGCTTCAGGATGCCCTGAGTGGGCAGATCAACACATCGGGGGCTGATTCTGAAGGTTGGCGAGATGTACAGGTCGGTGAACTTTTCGTTCCCGTACGGAATCTTGTCGCGACGTTTGGAACTCCGGAAAACGGCAAGATCATCATTGGCGCGCACTATGATTCGCGCATCTACGCCGATCATGACCCTGACGAGGCGCTTCATGGTGAATTTATGCCGGGAGCGAATGACGGCGGAAGTGGTGTCGGTGTACTGCTGGAACTGGCGCGTGTGCTCAGCCAATCGTACACACCGAACATGCAAATCCGGTTGGTATTCTTCGATGCGGAAGACAACGGCAGAATTGAGCCGTGGACGCAAGCGCACCCATCAAGCGCGGGCTATATTGTCGGATCAAGCCTATACGCACAGAGTCTCGATCTGACCACCGATCCAATCGCGCTCATGATTCTGGTCGATCTGGTTGGCGAGGTCGATCAGCGATTCCCGCAGGAAGGCTACTCTGTATCGTATGCTGCGGAATATACCAACGCTATTTGGGGAATTGCCCAAGAATTAGGCTATGAGGAACAGTTCCCAAGCGAAGCGCGCGGTTCAATCACCGATGATCATGTGCCGTTCTTGCAGCGTGGGATTCCCTCAGTCGATATCATCGACCTTGAATACGAATACTGGCACACGACTCTTGATACAATGGATAGAATAAGCGCGGAAAGTTTAGAGCGAGTCGGGCGCGTGCTGCAGGAATTCCTTGAGCGCGGCGGACTCATCACGCGCATTTCTGGATAGATAGGATTTCACTTTGGCACCCCTTCCTGCAAGGCGTTTGGGACATTTGCCCGTGTATCCATTCGCGGCGCTGACGCAGCGCGTTCGCGAAATGACGATGCACGGGTTAGACGTGATCAATCTTGATGTGGGCAGCCCGGATATGCCGCCGCCCACACAAGTGATCGACGCACTCGCGCGGTCAGCATCCACCGCCGATCATCATGGTTATGCGGGGTATAAAGGCACGCCGCAGTTCCGCGAAGCGGTCGCACGCTATTATCAGCGGCGGTTCGGCGTGACGGTCGATCCCGAAAAAGAAGTGCTGCCGCTTTTGGGCAGTAAAGAAGGAATCGTCAACCTGATTCTGGGATTTGTCGATGATGGTGACACAGTTCTTGTGCCTGATGTCGGCTACCCGGCGTATTCAATGGGTGCGTATCTGGCAGATGGGGATGCTTACTTTATCCCAACTCCTGAGCATCTCGGTTTCACGCCTGATCTGGATGCGATTCCGCAGGACGTACTTGAGCGGAGTAAAATCCTGTGGGTGAACTACCCCAATAATCCGACCGGCGCGACGGTAGATACAAGCTTCTATGCGCGAATGATCGAGTTTTGCGCTCGGCATGGGATTTTGCTAGCATCCGATAACCCATACTGCGATGTCACATTTGATGGCTATCGCGCTGGGAGCGCACTCGAAGCACCCGGCGCACTCGATCATGCTGTCGAGTTCATTTCTTTTTCGAAAACGTACAATATGGCGGGCTGGCGGCTCGGTGCGGCAGTAGGATCGCAGACAGCGCTTAAAACCCTGCTCAACATCAAGAGCAACATGGACAGCGGGCATTTTCGCGCAGTTTACGATGCAGGAATCGTGGCACTCGATACTGTGACTCAGGATTGGGTCGATCAGCGTAATCAAGTTTATCAGCGCCGCCGCGATCTCATCCTTCAAGCGCTCCCGTCGATTGGCTTAAGCGCACACACGCCAAAGGGGTCGCTCTACATCTGGGCGAAAACCGAAAGCGGTGACGGGGTAGACTATGCTGAATCGGCGCTGGTTGATGCGAATGTTTCGCTTGCTCCCGGTGAGTTCTACGGACCGGGTGGAAAAGCATATGTGCGCTTCAGCATTGCCACACCAGAAGACCGTTTGCATACTGCGCTTGAACGTTTGAAAACGTGGTATGCTCAAAGATAATCGTGAACCACCGAGATTAAGACACCTTATGACCGATCATACAAATGAGAAATACACCAGCGCTCCATCAGAACGTGCTGTTCTGGTGGGCGTTGCCTTGCGCGGTAGTCGTCCCTTGCTAAACACGCAAGACTCACTGGAAGAACTGGCGCAGCTTGCTGATACAGCCGGCATGAACGTTGTCGCGCAAACAACCCAGAACTTGAATCAAATCGACTCCGCAACCTTTATCGGATCGGGTAAAGTCGAGGAGATCGGGCAGACGCTTCTAGCATCCGAGGCAAAAGTCGTTGTGTTTGACGATGAATTATCTCCGCGTCACCAACGTGAGCTTGAAAAGCGCTTTGGCGAGGAAGTCAAAGTGCTGGATCGTTCAGCATTGATCCTTGATATCTTCGCGCAGCACGCCAGCACCCGCGAAGGGGCGCTTCAGGTCGAACTCGCACAGTATGAATATCGACTGCCGCGTTTGACCCGCCAATGGACACACCTTGCGCGTCAGGCAGGTGGCGGTGCGGGACGCGGCGGTACGGGCGGCGTTGGTTTGCGCGGTCCCGGTGAAACTCAGTTGGAAGTTGACCGCCGCGAGATTCGCCGCCGCATCACCCACCTAAGAAGTGAGATCGAGCAGGTGCGTAATCACCGCAGTCGTCATCGCGCACAGCGTGACCGTGCCAAAATCCCGATGATCGCGATTGTTGGCTATACCAATGCGGGAAAATCCACACTGCTGCGGGCGTTGACCGGTGCAGATGTGTATGTCGCGGATCAGTTGTTCGCTACGCTTGATCCAACGACGCGCCGCTTAAACCTTCCCTCCGGAAGACAAACACTCATCACCGATACTGTGGGATTCATTCAAAAACTGCCGACAACTCTGGTTGCAGCGTTTCGCGCCACATTGGAAGAAATCAGCGAAGCCGATCTGATTATGGTTGTGGTGGATGTCAATCATCCGAATGCAGTTCAGCATGTTGAAACTGTCGAGGATACCCTTGCCGAAATTGATGTTCCGCCGATCCCGCGATTGCTCGTCTGGAACAAAGTCGATCAATGGGATGGAGACACGCTTCCAGAGATTCCGAATCCGGAAGACTATGTCGCCCAAGTGACGGTTTCGGCGGCGAAGAAGCAGAATCTTGATGGGTTGCTGACTGCCGCTGAAGATGCCTTGAATCGCGCAACAGTTCATGCGGTGATGCATATCCCGTATGAACGCGGTGATGTAGTTTCGATGCTGCACGATCTGGCATCTGTCGAGAATATGGAACATCTCGAAAACGGTATCCGGCTTCAGTTACAAATGCCTATTTACCTCTATGAGCGCTACAAAGCATTCGAGGTCTAACCCGTATGTTCAAATGGATCGATCGATCACGTTTCCTTTCTCGCCTGCTTGAGAGTCTTTCATCGACGCTTGCCGCCAAACGAGGTCTGTTGACGGTTCTCGGTATCGGGTTAGTGATCATCAGTTTTGTTATCCATCTCGTTAATCTCGCTTCCCCCCAACCCGTACTTGATCTGGCGTGGTCAATTACGCATCATCTCGGGATTATCGTTGCCTTTATCGGATTGCTGCTTGTTGAGCCATTGGGCGGATGAACATTAACTATCTTGTGATCAACGACGTTGGAGAACTTGAGCACGTCGTTGATCTCGAAATTCAGGTCTGGGATCTCGATCCCCGCGATGCCGTTCCCTATCATTTACTGCGCGCTGTTACGGTGAATGGCGGCGTTCTGATCGGCGCTTACGATGAGGCAGAGATCGTCGGCGTTGCTTTCGGATTTCCCGCGCCGCGCCCAGAAGGTTGGATACTCTGGTCACACATGACAGCTGTACATCCTGCATATCAGGGTAAAGGTATTGGATCGGAACTCAAACGGTTTCAGCGGCGATGGGCGCGTGAACATGGCTACCGAGAAATTCGCTGGACGTTCGATCCGCTTCAACGTGGCAATGCTCACCTAAATCTGCACTTGCTCGGCGCACGTGCTGCCCAGTATCACGTCGATTTTTACGGGCGTATGACGGACGGAATTAATCGCGGCATGCCGTCAGATCGGCTCGAAGCAGTCTGGGATATTCACGATTTGCCACGGCTTGCACGTGAGCGAGATCCTTTGTCGATTTTGAAAATCGAAAACGGTCATCCGCGTGTCGCATTGCCCACTGATTCAAACAGACCTCTGTTGATCCACATCCCCGGTGTTCTGAAAGACCTTTCCTATGAGGCACGGCTTGAGTGGCGTCTGGCGCTGCGTGCGGCGTTCGGATGGGCATTCGATCGGGGCTACCACGCAGTTGATTTTCAAGATGAATCGGCAGGTGGAGTTTACGTGCTGGCAAAAACTCGTTAAACTTTAGGCGTTCACCTGCAACGCTTAACGAGGTATCAAGATGAAACGTTCTCGCTTCACGCTGTTGGGATTCCTGCTGGTATTTCTCCTCTCGTCCGCTTTGGTGGTTGCGGCGCAAGATGCGCTGCCCGATCTCGGCGGACGTGAAATCACCGTGGCGGTCGAAAACGCCTACCTCCCGTTCAACTTCCGTGATCCGCAGACGGGCGAAGGCAGAGGGTGGGACTATGACGCGATCAATGAGATTTGCACGCGTTTAAACTGCGTCCCGGTATACGTCGAAACCTCGTGGGATGGCATGATTGCGGCGGTTTCACAGGGGCAGTTCGATATGGCGGCAGATGGCATCACGATCACCGCCGAACGTGCTGAAATTGTCGATTTCTCCGATGGTTATATTCGCACCGCGCAGGTGATCCTTGCCCGCACGGGTGAAGATCGCTTTACGGATGGCGACACCCTCGCGGCGGACACTTCGCTGATCATCGGTTCTCAGATTGGCACAACGAACTACGATACCGCCGTCGATCTCGTCGGTCAGGATCGTGTGCAAGCATTCGAAACATTCGGCGTAGCCGTTCAAGCACTGCTCGCGGGCGATGTGGACGCAGTATTGATGGACGACAATGCAGGCGCAGGCTACATTGGCGCAAACCCGGATGCAATTGTCATCATTGGTGGTGAGCTGACTTCCGAAGAACTCGGTTTCATCTTCCCGGCTGGTTCTGACCTCGTTGAACCCGTCAATGCGGCGCTTGCTTCAATGCGTGATGATGGCACACTCGATACGCTGTACACCCGCTGGTTTGAAGAATTCGATGCAGCAACGATGTCGTTCACCGAAGCGGTTGAACTTCCTGATCTCGGCGGACGTGAAATTACCGTTGCAATCGAAAACGCCTATATTCCCTTCAACTTCCGTGATCCGCAGACGGGCGAAGGCAGAGGATGGGACTATGACGCAATCGGTGAACTCTGCGCGCGTTTGAACTGCGTCCCGGTGTATGTCGAAACCTCGTGGGATGGCATGATTGCGGCGGTTTCGCAGGGGCAGTTCGATATGGCAGCGGACGGTATCACGATCACTGCCGAACGTGCTGAAATTGTCGACTTCTCTGATGGTTATATTCGCACCGCGCAGGTGATCCTCGCTCGCACGGGTGAAGATCGCTTTACGGATGGTGACACCCTCGCGGCAGATACATCGCTCGTCATTGGTTCGCAAATTGGCACGACGAACTACGACACTGCTGTCGATCTCGTCGGTCAGGATCGCGTGCAGGCGTTTGAAACATTTGGTGTAGCAGTTCAGGCGCTGCTCGCGGGTGATGTGGACGCAGTATTGATGGATGATAATGCGGGTGCAGGCTACATTGGCGCAAACCCGGATGCAATCATCATCATTGGTGGTGAGCTCACATCTGAAGAACTCGGTTTCATCTTCCCGGCTGGTTCCGACCTCGTTGAACCAATCAATGCAGGTATCGCATCGATGCGTGCTGATGGCACACTCGATGAGTTGTATACCCGCTGGTTTGTCGAGTTTGACGCGGCATCGTTGGGCTAACTGATTGTTGCGTCTGTCTGACTGTTAAGTAAACTTGAGAGCGGTGTGGTCAGAGGATCACACCGCTTTCCTTTATCGAGGACACGTCCATGCAGAATCCCGCCGACTCCGGTATCCCGCACACACAACCAATCACCGCAGTGACCACACAAGCCCATCGCGCACGCTTCAGTTGGGCGACCTTTCCATGGTGGATTCTGCCATTGATCCTCTTGGCGGTAGTTGTGGTGCTGCAGGTCAACAACGACGAGACGTTCCAGAATATCTGGAATCAGCTTCGGATTGGCATATCGATGACCCTCGGCGTGAGCTTCATTGCTTACGTGCTGTCGATGTTCTTTGGTCTGCTCATTGGTCTGGTACGTTCAAGTCCCCCTACTCCGGGTAGCAGTGTCGCCAAGGTTTTTATACACAACCTTGCTACGTTGTATGTTGAGGTACTGCGCGGACTGCCAATTCTGGTTGTAATCCTCGTAATCGCGTTTGCGATTGTTCCAGAAGTAGTTGGGTTGTTGAACGGCGTCGGTGTAGAGATACAGGTACGCGATGTTAGCTATGCGTGGCGTGCCATTATTGCCCTTACACTGACATATTCGGCATTTCTTTCTGAAGTGTTTCGTGCAGGGATTCAATCGATTGGTCGAGGTCAAATCGAAGCAGCAAAATCATTAGGTATGACATATCCGCAGATTATGCGGCTTGTTGTACTGCCGCAGGCGATTCGCCGCGTGCTGCCGCCCCTCGGTAATGACCTGATTGCAATGATTAAAGACTCGTCGCTGGTAGCGATCCTCGGAGTGCAAGATATCGCCCAATTGGCAAAGCTCAGTACAAGCACGTCATTTCGTTATCTCGAAACGTACCTACTCGCAGCGATGATATACCTCTCGATGACGCTGATCGGTTCGTTTGTGGTACGTTGGCTTGAGCGCCGCTTCCATATCGACTAGCAAAATAGAACCGCTAATTCGGAATCTGCACCCAGTAGATTTCCGGACGAAACATGGTGTGGACGTACAGTCGCATATCGTCCGAAATGGTGAGCCCCGCGAGCGGTGCTTCCAGATCAGAATAAATCACGATGTCGATGTCTTCGGCTGTACATCCTCCATTTTGGCGGCAGTAATCAGGATCGACTCGTCCGACCAATCCGCGCGTTCCCAATGAGTAAGCAAAATAGATCAAGCCATCACTACCCATCACAAGCCCGGTGGTATTCTGCAATCCTCTAACAAGTACCTCTGGTTCGGCTTCGATCCCATCAACAATGCTTATCGGAAAGTACTCGATCGCGCGGCGTGTGCTTCCGTTGTTGGCGATATAAATCGTGTCGTCATCAATCACGATTCCGGTCGGTGAGGCTAATCCATCGAGAACGATCTCGCTTTCACCATCCCGGCTGACCAAAGCAAGCGTGCTGCTCAACAAGTTGGTGATCAAGAAGCGTGATTCATCCAGCGCGGCGATTCCCCACGGACCTTGTAGATCTGCGTCAATGCGTTCAATGCGTGTGCGCGTGATATTGAGCAGTTCGTTTGTGCCAAAGTCAGGAACCCACAGGCTTAATGCGTTTCCATTCATTACGTCAGCATGGAGCGTGTGTGCATTCACTACGCCAGCAATATAGGTTAATGTTGCACCGCTTGTTGAATTGATCTCATACAGGGTTTGATCGCCTGTACATGCGGTGTATAAGAAGTTGTTGTACCAGACGATTCCATTCGGACGCTGCACATTTCCGGTGACAATTTCTAAATCGGCTTGGGTGAAGGGTTCAAAGCTCTGTGGGGGTGTGATTGGTGTTGATACCTGTGCTGAAGGTGGAGGAGGGATTGTAGGATCACCTTGCTGTGCAGCAGCATGGGAGACAACCACGAAAACGAGAAGTGTGATGCTGATCAGTTCTTTCTTCATGTTGTTAGGAACACAGCCTGTTCTGGTTTGAGAATTCAACTATTGACTATACGAAGTTCTTACCTGACCCACCGGGAATGAGATATAAAACGTTGTACCTTTGCCAACTTCACTGCTCAACCATGTTTTTCCACGATGATTTTCAGCGACAGCTTTTACTAGACTCAAGCCAATGCCCGAACCAGTGATGTGTTCCGTGCCTTTCTGCTGCGAACGATAATAGCGGTCAAAAACACGGGGGCGTGCTTCTGGCGCAATCCCAACCCCTGTATCAGAGATCTCGAAAACGACACTTCCGTCCTGTGTATAAGCCCGTACGCTGACAACACCGCCGTGCGGCGTAAATTTGATCGCATTTTCGATCAGATTCACGAGCGCGCGGCGAACTTGTTCAGCATCGCATCGGATAGTTGGGAGCGAATCATCTTGTTCGACTTGAAGCTGAACGCCTTGACTAGAGGCAAACTGACGAAGTTCAACGACTGAAAGCTCAATCGCCCGTGCTGGCGGGTAATTTTCGAAACGTCTCACCCCACTTTTTACACGTTCAAGATCGAGGATGCCTCGGATGATTCGGTTCATGCGCTGAAGTTGCCAGTCGATCTTGTCGATCGATTCCAATACCGCTTGATCACCTGCTGGTTCGAGATCATCACGTAAAAGCTCGGTATATGCCATCGCTGCTTGAAGCGGATTCTTCAGATCGTGGCTGGTCATCCGCACCATTTCACTTTTTAAGCGGTCGAGTTCTTTCAGCTCCGTAACATCGTTCATGACGGCAACCCATCCTGTTACGCGCGGCGTGCCAAGCGGTGCGATATTGCACAGGTACACCCGATCGTTGATGGTGGCTTCATAGGTGTAAGTCCCGCGCCTCCTAAGCTCAGAGAGTGCCAATGCTGCGCTGAGGGGAAGCGCATACGGTGGAATCAAGTCACGAATTGGTGTCCCGTTCGGGAGATTTTCTTCGGTATCGGATGACTGTTGAAGGAGTTGGCGTGCAGTCCGGTTGGCAAAAATCAGGTGGAATTTGCGATCAACCGCGATGACGGGGCTTTCCGTGCTGATCAACACTGTCTCGAGTTGCCTACGTGCAAACTCGACATCTGAAAAGAGCTGACTATGTGAAATTGCTACGGCTGCTTGAGCGCCGAGGAGTTCCAGAAGATAAACATCTTCTTTCTGAAACAGAATGCCGTGCTTCGCACCTATCACCATGATAACGCCGATCGTCTGTCCGCCATAGACCAAAGGCGTACACACAACCGATCCGAATGTTTGCCGTGCAAGCGGGTAATCCTCAGTACCTTTCCAATTGAGTTCGTAGTTGTCGATCAAGTTCGTCTGTTGAGACAGCGCCGCTAATCCGGCAGCGCCTTCCCCGAGAGGCATCCTCAGGTGAAGGAAAGAGCGCGGCAGGCGGTAAACTGCCGCTGTCTCTAATTCACCGTCACGACTGAGTAGAATCGTCACACCGCCATCCGTTTTGAGCAGTTCCGCCGCCTGTCGCGCAACCTGCTCCAGCACGCTGGTAAGCGATGCCAAACTGGTGATCGCCAATCCCACACGCCGTATAGCCTCGACCTGCGAGTTATGTTCCGAAACTGGTTTGATAATTTCCTGCGCGACGATCGAGAAACTGAGCACCAACGACGCAATCGCGCTGACCGCAAACGACACCTGAAACAAATCAAGGTCGGTATCCACAAATGCGAGTGTTTGACCGATCACGAACAGGGTTAAACCCGCCATGATTCCGACAGAGCGCACCTTGCGACGGTTGCGCCAGAGCAGAAACAGCGCCCCAAAATCGAAAATTAGGTAAAACGCCACAACGATAGGCTGCCGCTGAACGGTTGAAAAGTATGCCGAACTGGTCACGAATCGCTGACTGTTTGCGATCAAGATCACGCGATACACGATGATCAAGCCAAGCGTGAAAAAGGTCAGCACACGAAAGCGCTTGGTGTGGGCGCGCACAAGTACCGCCGTGAGCGCATACACAGCCACACTTGCGCCGGTAAACCCTAATTCGGTGATACCGATTGCCAATGTCAGGAGGGGCGATTCGATCCGCAGTTGGTCGATCGCCTGCCACATCAACGCGCCGGTGTTCCATAGCAGCACCAGCATCAGAAATGCGGCGAAAAACTGATTAAGTTCTTTGCGAACGTCGCTCCACAGCAGAATCAAGAGGAAGGCAAGCGACAGCGCGAGCGTTACGCCGTAGACGATGAGTGCTGCCGCGCCAAAGTCCGTCATGAGCTTTGAAGAGGTTATCCGGACCGAACGGAGGACGAACCTTGTTTTTCGAAGCGGTAGCCTACCCGATGTTCGGTCAGAATGTATATCGGATTTGCGGCATCCCGCTCAATTTTATGTCGCAGTTGGCTGATATACACACGAGGATAATACACATCGTTGACGTATTCGTGTCCCCACACTTGCTCAAGCAGGTCACGCTGCGAAACAACACGCCCCGCATTTTCAAGCAGCACGGCAAGCAGCTTAAATTCGGTTGGGGTCAGGTGCAGACGTTTACCGCTGACATGGACATGTCGCCGATGCAAATCAATACTTAGGTAGCCATCATCGTAACGCTGTCCGGTATCACTGCTGGATTTCTGTGACCGTCGCAGAATTGCCTGAACACGCGCTACGAATTCATTCATTCGCACGGGCTTGATCAGGTATTCATCCGCACCTGCATTTAAGCCCTCGATGATGTCTTCTTCCGTTACCGCATTGGCAGAAAGCATCATGATCGGCGTGTCTGCAATCTCCCGCACACGGCGGCAAACGGTCAAACCGTCCATGCCTTCAGGCATGACAATATCGAGGATCACAAGGTCTGGTCGTTCGCTGTGGAAAGCCCGCAGACTCTCCAAGCCATCCTGACACAGAATGACCTCGTATCCTTCGCGCTTGAGCTTTTTGCCCAGCGTTTCGCGTATCGCGCTCTCGTCGTCAACAATCATCACTTTCATGATGTTCACTATAGCCAAGTTGTCGCACACTGACAAGTGGGCGATCAACCAACGATGAGAAGCATACCGCACGCATTTGAGGCATAATGAGAATCTGCAACGTGCGGAACAGGCAGAAAGGTACTGGAATGGTACGAAGGTATCGTATCGAACGCATACTTTTAGGCGTTTTCATTCTGCTGATCGCGATGGCGATTGGCGGATGCAATTTAAGCAGCACCGACGCGACTCAAGAAATCGATTTGACCACAGAGGCAACCACAACTCTGCAACCGACACGCACGCGTCAAGGAACTGGTACTGCGCCGACTGCGCTGCCGCTCCTCACGCTCACGCCGACAACTTTTCGCCCAACGAGCGTGGTGATTCTTCCGCCCACATCGCAGGTGATTCTCCCGCCGACCAATACAGCACTTCCGGTTAACATCGCCATCTTGTCACCGCCGCCGGGTAGTGTCGTTGCAGGCAACGTACAGATTGTAGGCGCGGCTTCCCATCCCCAATTCCTACAATATCAAATCGAATACGGACCTGATCCGAACCCGAGCAATCTGTGGTATCCCGCAACTTCAGCCGTGCAGTCACAGGTATTTAACGGGTTGCTCGGCATCTGGAACACCACAGTGACTCCCGATACGACTTATCAACTGCGGCTGCGGGTCTACCTGCGCGATGGCACACTGCTGACGACGGTTGTCAACAACATCCGCGTGCAGAATAACCGCCCCACCCCGATTCCGACCGCAACCCAAAATATCCCCCGTCCGATCGCCGCTTTTACGCAGAACGTTACCAGCGGGCTTGTACCACTCGCGGTGCAGTTCACGAGTCAATCAAGCGGACAAATCACCCGTGTGACATGGAATTTCGGGGATGGTGCAACCAGCTCCGATCTCAATCCGTCGCATGTGTTCAATTCTCCCGGGTTGTACAGCGTTACGCTCACGGTTGAAGGACCGGGCGGAACTTCGAATGTGACAAGACAGATCAGCGCGCAAAGCCCAACGCCGCCGACTGCCGGATTCACGCAAAATACAACCACTGGAATAGCGCCGCTCACGGTGCAGTTCACCGATCAATCGAGCGGGACTGTCACCAACTGGTTCTGGACGTTCAGCGATGGCGGCACCAGTGCGGATCGCAACCCATCGCATGTGTTCACGATCCCCGGTGTGTATAATGTCCTGCTCACTGTGACCGGACCGGGTGGAAGCTCGTTCGCATCACGTCAGATCGTTGTACAAGGACCGACGCCGACATTCACAACCACATGGACATCGACTCCGGTAACGCCCACGCTCACATCGACGCCAGTTACCCCAACGACGACCGGAACCAATACGGTTCTGCCGCCAACGGCGACGTTTACCGAAACGCCAACCTCCACAGCGACACTGACGTTGATCCCGCCGACCACAACTGGCACAAATACGACCGTGCCTCCAACGGAAACAGGGACGAATACCAGTCTTCCGCCAACCGAGACAGCCACACTGATCCCGCCGACGGAAACATCGACTGAGACGGCAACCGCGACGTTCACGCTGATCCCGCCGACGGAGACTTACACCGAAACGCCAACGGCAACATTTACGCTCGTTCCGCCAACTGAGACTCCGACTGAGACGGCAACCGCGACATTTACGCTGATCCCGCCGACGGAGACTTACACCGAAACACCGACCGAGACAGCCACGTTGATCCCGCCAACTGAGACTCCGACCGAAACAGCGACGAATACCAGTGTCCCCGTCGCATTAATGTTCACGGCGCAGCAGCAGACCGGTACGCTGAATGTCAGCTTCGTGAACGGCTCAACGGGTGCAGCGTCGTACCTGTGGGACTTCGGTGACGGCACAACCAGCACGGAAGTCAGCCCAACGCATACCTACGCAACAGGCGGCGGCTACACCGTGACGCTGACCGGTTTAGACGTGAGCATGAATCCCGTCACGTTTATTCAGCAGCCAGTCAATGTTGTTGAGGCACGCTTTACCGCCAACGTCAGCGGCGCTGATGTAACGACCACCAACGAGTCGCTTGGCAGCATCGCCACCTATGCATGGGATTTCGGCGACGGTTCCGTGAGCGGCGATTTTGCGCCTATCCACACATACGCGGGATCGGGTGATTTCCTCATTCGATTGACTGTTACCAGTGTTGACGGCGTGACCACCCATAGCGCTGAGCAAATGGTCACTGTGACTGCTGTCCCCGTGCCGATCGATCCCGGTCCGGTTGCGTTCACGGATATTCAGCCGAACATCGGCGGAATGTATGGAACCCTGCGCCCGGTTTATGATATGGGGATCAGCATGGGGCGCTTGCCGTATGCCTTCACCTACGCGGGCGACAGCACCATTCTTCAGGGCGGCGTGATCGACGCATTTGCATTAGGCAGCGCCTATGATCTGAGCGCAAATGCTGATCTTCAGCCGATCATTGATTGGTTCAATACAGCAGTCAGCCCGAGTGATACACCCAGCTTCAGCCGTACCAGTGCGGCACTTGGCGGTGGATACCGTGCTGCTGATCTACTCAATCCGGCGAATTCTCCCGGAAGCTGCAACCCCGGCGAAACGCCAATCGCGTGTGAAGTACGCGTATCCAATGCCAGCGTCATCTTGATTGCGGTCGGGTACAACGATGCGTTGAACAGCACTGATCCGGGCAGTTTCTCCAATGATCTGACGATGATTGTCCAGACAGCGCTGAGTCAGGGTGCAATTCCTGTACTGTTCACGGTGCGCCCAGCATCCGATGGCGGCATTCTGGAACAGAACACAGCCGCAATTAACAATGCGATCCTCAACGTTGCCGCAGCAAATAACGTCCCCGTTCTGAACATCTGGCGTGTACTCGAGCCGATGGCGGACGACGGACAAAGCGGCGGCAGTTTCACGACTGCGCCGGGTGGCGCGGGTAATCTGTCGGGTGACGCGATCACCAATTACGGTGTGAACGCCCTCAATCTGAACATTCTGCGTGTCCTCGGCAGCTTGCGGACGCAGTTGTTCCCCGACGCATTACCGCCAGCCACACCCTGATACTTGCGCGCCGCCCACTTTCGGGTTATCTCTGAAGGTGGGCGGCGTCCTTAGCTTTTTACATGAGAAGGCACGGCACCGCTGTGCCTTTTTTGCTGTCCTAAACTGCATGAACAACGATGGTTTTGAGTAAATGATGAGACAAACGGTACTGATTTTCCTGCTGTTAACCGCCACCATAACGGGCTGTATTCCAACGGCGGTTGATGATTCAATGGTGATTGCCCTCGTCGCGGACGGACGCGAACGCGCTTACACACAAAATACGTCGATCACGGTCGGTGAGTTTTTGCGTGCCGCCGAAGTCGAACTTGGTCCGCTTGATGAGGTAAACCCCCCGGAATTTACCCAGATCATTGACGGAATGCGGATCACCGTTGTGCGTGTCGAAGAAGTCACCGAATGCGAACGCGTCGAAATCGCGCGTCGTCAGCAGCGTGTCCTCAATGAAGGACTTGCTCCCGGTGAAGAACGGCTTGGACAGGCGGGGCAAAACGGTATTGAGGAAATTTGTTACCGTGTGATCGTGCGCGATGGACTACGCGAAGAACCGGTTCCGATCAGCCGCACCATGATCAGCGCGGCGATCGATGAAGTGATCTACGTGGGACCGGATACCGGACAGCTTGACCCGATCCCCGTAACCGGAACACTCACCTACGTGAGCAACGGCAATGCATGGATCGTGCGCGAGAGCAGCACGGATAAACGCCTGCTGACAACGACAGGCGATCTCGATGGGCGTGTATTCTCCCTTTCTGAAGATGGGCGGCGGCTTTTGTTCAGCCGCGAAACGACGGGCACTGATCGCGAGACATTTTTCAACCGTCTATGGATGATCGCGGATACAGCGACCGACAGCGCGCCGCTGTCGCTTCTGCCGGAAAATGTTCTGTTTGCCGAGTGGGTTCCCGGTCAAACGAACGCGATCAGCTATTCAACCGGAGAGATCGCCACAGGTGCGCCGGGGTGGCGAGCGCACAACGATCTTTCTATCATTCGTATTGATGTCGCTACAGGGGAAACGCTTGACCTTGATCAGCTTGTTCCGCCTTCTACTGGCGGTTTATACGGCTGGTGGGGAACACATTATCAATGGTCACCCGATGGCACGCGGTTAGTCTGGGTGCGTGCGGATCGACTTGGCTTAGTCGATATGATCAACGGCGTGATCGATGACACCACCCCATTGATCAGCTATCCAGTCTTTAATACACGCGGTCCATGGTCATGGCGTGCGAACGTTTCATGGTCGCCAGACAGTACCCTGCTGCTCACGACTATTCACGGAAACCCGATCGGCAGCGAACCACCCGAGACAAGCCCCGCATTTCATATCGCAGCGCTGTCAGTGGATGGATCATTCACTGCCGAAATGGTCACAAACGCTGGAATCTGGAGCGCCCCCCAATACTCGGAAAACCTGATTGCCTATCTACAAAGCCGCGATCTCTCGAACAGCATCAGCGAGGCGGCTGCATATGATCTCATTATCGCGGATCGTGATGGCAGTAATGCAGAGGTTTTGTTCCCGCCGAACGGTCAACCGGGGCTGACTCGCACTGCGATTAGCTTCACATGGAGTCCTGATGGTGAGGAAATTGCCCTGATCTATCAAGGCAATCTGTGGATCATTGATGTTGCGTCGCGAATCGCTCACCAGCTTACGTTGGATGGCGGAGTTACAGACATTGTGTGGACTCGATGAAACGACCGCTGCTGATTTTCATCGCCGCGCTGATCGCGTTTTCCGGTGCGATCATCGCCATTTTTGCGACCGCCAACGACCGCGACTTTATGCTGCGCGGCTATGCGGATGCGACAAGCCTTAATGCGCTCCCGTATCGCATACCGCGCCTCGGCGTGAATGCTGATTTGACGCAGTACACCGTAGACGAACTCCCCGCTGTATTTGAACGGATGCAAGCCGCTCATGTCGTGTGGATTCGTCAGCTTGTTCAATGGGCAGCGGTTGAACTCGAACCCGGCGTATATGACTGGTCAATGTGGACTTCGATCTTTGCAGCGCTTGAGGACTATCCCGATCTTCGCCTCATTCCCGTATTCATCGGAGCGCCAGCATGGGCGCGCGACGAAGACGCGGCGGATCACGCATTCGCCCCCCCACGCGATGCAGTCGAGTACGCAGCATTCACGGCAGCATTTGCGGATCAGTTCGGCGATCAGATTGACGTTTATCAGATTTGGGACGAACCAAATCTCAGTGATGGATGGGGCGGACTTGATCCGCGCCCCGCAGACTATGCGAATCTTCTCGCGGAAGCCTCCATACAGGTGAAAAGCATCGATCCCGACGCGCAGATTCTCGCGGCGGCGCTTGCGCCGACAACCGAGCACGGCGGGCGCAATATCAGCGACATACTTTATCTCGAACAGCTTTATACACTGAACGCAGATGAATACGCCGATGGCTTTGCGGCAAAACCTTATGGCTTTGACTCTTCGCCAACCGATCGAGTAGTTGATCCCGATCTTTTGAACTTTTCACGCGTGGTCGCGCTTCGTGAGGTGATGATAGCCAACGGTGACGACGAATCTCCGCTGTGGATCAGCGAATATGGATGGAATGCGCTGCCAGAAAGCTGGCAAGGCGAGCCGTCGATCTGGGGATCGGTCACGCAGGACGAGCAAGCGGCGTACACCCTCAGCGCGATTCGTCGCGCCGAACGCGAATGGACATGGTTAGGCGGCATGCTTCTCGCGGAATGGCAGCCCAACACCCCGCTGGAAAGCGCAAAGTGGGGATTCGCGGTTTATGATCAGCAGGATAACCCAACACTGTTAGCGAATGTGCTGGCGTCTTATGCCGCGCCGCTGATCGGTGATGGGCGCTATCCCGCCGCCAATCCGTCAGCAGGATACAGCGGCGTATGGACATTTGGCGAACTCGGCGCGGATATTGGTTGGATACAAGATAGTCAGTTTCAGTTTCGTTTCACAGGGAGCGATATCGGGCTGATCTTGCGTCAGGGTGATTACGAAGCGTATCTGTACCCCACGATTGATGGAATCGCGGCAAATGCACTCCCGACTGATGCCGCTGGAAATGGATTCATCAATCTGAAAAGTGACGATCTTGAGACACATGTCTCGATTGTGCCGGTCAGCCGTAATCTAGTACCCGGTGAGCATATTTTGCGCGCCGCCGCCGATCGCGGATGGGATCGTTGGGCACTGGTTGGGTACGCCGTCAGCAGCGGTGATCTTGCCGCACCCTACAATCATCAAATTGTGATCGCTGTGCTTGCGGTGGTCATCACCGGAGCAGCGGCAGTTGTCACCGCTGTGCAAGTGAACTGGATGCCACTATTCCAGCGAATAACGGGCATCTGGCGTACGTTGGGAACGGTTGGTGAGTTGATCTTCAGTGGAATTACGTCGTTCGCTCTGTTGATCGGCGTGTTTCTCACTTGGGGTGATGCTACCCCTGCCCTGTTTCGGCGCGAGCCTGTCCAGTTGGGTGTCGCAATCATCACTGCCGGGGTGATTTACGTCGAACCGGGACTGTTGATCACGCTTGTATCGGCGGCGATTCTGTTCGTTGTGTTGTATCACCGTCCGCTTTACGGGTTGATGCTCACGCTGTTTTACGCGCCATTCTTCTTGTTCCCGGTTGAGCTGCTCATCTTTGCCTTCCCGATGGCTGAAATTCTGATTTTGCTCACTGGAGCGGCATGGGGACTGCGCGCGCTCGCCGAAATCGAACGCGCCCGCCGAAACAAAATGCTCACCGCAGTTCCACTGGTTGACCGCTTGATGCAGCTTCACGCGCTTGACTGGGCGATGCTGGCATGGGCGGCGATCGGAACACTCTCGATCATTTGGGCGGACTACCGCGATCCTGCGCTCACCGAACTGCGCGCATTGATTCTTGAGCCTGTCCTGTTCTACGTCATTCTTCGCAGCCTGAAACCGACAAGCGCTGGCCTGCTTAAATTGGTGGATACACTACTGTTCGCCGCGATGATCGTCTCCGTCGTCGGGATTTTTATGTTCATAACCGGAACAGGTGCAGGCGTGATCACAGCGGAAGGCGGCGCCGAGCGACTCGCCAGCGTTTATGGATCGCCCAACAATGTCGCGCTGTTTCTAGGGCGAGCGATCCCGTTTGCACTTGCCTTCGCACTCAGCCCACTCCTCGACCGCCGCCGCCGCACTGCCGCCGCCCTCCTCGCCGTTCTGTTGATCGCCACGGTTGTACTGACCCTCAGCGCAGGCGCATTGTTTATCGGTGTTCCTGCGGCAATCGCTGCTGTACTGCTGCTCTTTTATGGACGGCGGTCAGCCGCCACGTTGATCACCTTAGCGGGTATCGGCGGTGCGGCAGCATTTTTCGCGGCACAGAATCCACGCTTTGCGCGGCTGCTCGACTTTACGGAAGGCACAAATTTCTTCCGGCTGCGCGTGTGGCAGAGCGCCCTAGAAATGATCTCGGATCGCCCTCTGACCGGAATCGGACTCGATCAATTTCTGCGCCTGTTTCGCGGACAGTACATGCTTCCCGACGCGTGGCAAGAGCCGAATTTGTCGCACCCTCACAACATCCTGCTCGACTATTGGACGCGCCTCGGCGTCTTGGGTGTGATTCTGCTCATCTATACGCAGATCGTTTTCTGGCGGTCAGCTTTCGCTGTGTATCGCTGTGTGCGAAAACTCGATCCGCTGCGGGCGGCACTGGTGATCGGTGCGATCGGTGCGATGGTCAATCTGTTGGCACATGGGCTGGTCGATAACAGCGTGTTTGTCCACGATTTGACTTATGTCTTTACGCTCATCATGGGAATCATTGCCGTAATGCGAACATCCGAGCTATTGACGGGGTCCGTCAAGTAATGGTGTAATGTTTTCATGAGCCATTGAATGCTGATTGTGGTTGGAAAACAGTTAGATAGGTAATCAATCATGAAGGCGAAGATCAATCGGGTCACAATCCAGATTATTGAAGGCGATCTGTTTGCACTTTCCCCGTCTGCATTGGTAAATGCCACCACAACTGACCTTGCCTTATCGGCAGAATGGCTCGCAAACGGCGGCTCAGAACTTCAGCGCGAATGTCTCCGTCTTGGTCATGTCGAAGTTGGAACTGCGCTCATGACGGGTGCCGGAAATCTCACGGTTGATAAAGTTATTCACACGGCTGGACCGCGTTGGGGCGAAGGCAGCGAACGCGGAAAGCTGATGTTGTGTGTCTTGGAATGTCTTCGCCTTGCGGAACTCAACAAACTCAAGTCGATCGCTTTCCCGGCAATTTCTGTTGGCACGCTCGGCTACCCGGTTGAAAACTGCGCGACAACGATGATCACACAGATTGTCGATTACACCTTTGAACCGCTCAAACATCTTCGCACAGTGATCATCTGCTTGGGTGATAACAACACGGCAGTGACGTTTAAGCGCGAATTTCAGCGCCAACTCGAAGAACTCCGCGAAACGGGCGACGCCAAAGTTTAGTCAAATCCTCCCCCACTTACCTCCACAATATCTTGTGGTAAACTCTGCCTGTTAATGACCAAACGTCACGAGAGGTAGGCGATTTTGCGTGTATTGATCACTGGAGCCGCTGGGTTTATCGCGTCGCATCTTAGCGAGCGCTTTCTTGCAGATGGGCATACGGTTGTCGGTATTGATAACTTGATTACCGGAAACCTCCGTAATATAGCCCACCTCTCTGACCACCCTCGATTTACCTTCAAACGACACGATGTTTCGCAGTATATTCATGTTGATGGCGCTGTAGATGCGGTTCTGCATTTCGCATCACCCGCCAGCCCGATTGATTATCTCAAAATCCCAATTCAGACCCTGAAAGTCGGCTCACTCGGCACGCATAACGCATTGGGGTTGGCGCTAGCAAAGGGCGCGCGTTTTCTACTCGCCTCCACTTCTGAAGTGTACGGCGATCCGCTTGAGCACCCGCAGCGCGAGTCATATTTCGGCAACGTTGACCCGATCGGGGTACGCGGTTGCTACGACGAAGCAAAACGCTTTGCTGAAGCGATGACCATGGCATATCACCGCACCCACAATCTGCAAACACGCATCGTCCGCATCTTTAATACCTATGGACCGCGTATGCGCTTGGACGATGGGCGCGTCGTCCCGAATTTCGTTCGGCAAGCGTTGAAGGGCGAACCGCTTACGGTCTATGGCGACGGCAAACAGACGCGCAGTTTTCAGTATGTGGATGATCTCGTTGAAGGAATCGTGCGCCTGCTTCAAAGCGATTTTGTTGAGCCGATCAACATTGGTACGCAGTTCGAGATGAACATGATCGAATTTGCTGAATTGATCAACGAAATCACGGCAAATCCTGCTGGAATTATCTTTGAAGAACTGCGTATTTCAGGCGATCCGCAAAACCGCCGCCCGGATACCACCCGCGCAAAAGCGATCCTCGATTGGGAACCGCGTGTCTCATTGCGTGATGGGTTAACTCGGACGATTGCGTATTTCCGCGAGGTGGTGTGATATTTTCTCGTTCGATTCTGGCGCGTAATCTTAAACCGTTGATCTGGATCGCCGCCGCATGTCTGATCGGCGTGCTAGCAGGCACGCAGCAGCCATCGGTGGCGTTTGTGGTTATCGGCGGGCTGGTGCTGGTGATCTGCGCCGTAATCACGCCGATTGCACCCTTGATCGCGCTGTTGATCATCGCGCCGATTCGGACGTTGTTTGCAACCGAATCGCCGGTACAAATTCCGCTCGATTTCGGTCAATGGTTGCTGATTATCACATTCGCGGGATGGTTCGCACACCGGATCATATTTCGGCGGCGCTTACCCCGGTTTACGCCTTCTCTGATATTCGGATCGGTCACGGTGTTCACCGCTGCCGCCGCAGTGAGCGCATTCAGTGCATATTCTCTCGGAACATGGTTGACAGAATTTCTCAAATGGGCGCAGATTCTCGCCCTGATCGTCATGATCGTCGATCTGACGGAACGCCGCGCTTGGGAATGGATCATTTTCGGGTTGGTGACTGCCGCGCTGGTGAATGCTGTTTTGGGCGTGTTCCAGTTTTTTGGCGGCAGCGGGGCAGAACACCTGCTGATTAACAACTCGAATTTCCGCGCATTCGGCACATTCGGGCAGCCGAACCCATTCGGCGGATTCATGGGGCTGATTGCGCCAATATCAGCGGCGGCGGCAATCGGTTATACGATGCGCGCATGGAACCTCTACCGCGCACGGCGTGTCCTACCCTATCAACTACTTACGATCAGCCTGTTTTATGCGTTCAGCACCGTGCTTCTCGCGGCTGCACTGCTTATGTCGTGGGGACGGGGAGCATGGCTCGCCTTCGGTGTTTCAATGCTCGCACTGGCAGTCGCTGCACCGCGCAAGCTCTGGCACGGGATCGGGCTGGTTGCAGCGGGAGTTGCACTGATTGGGTTGGCATGGGCAAGTGGGCGACTGCCGGCATCGATCGTTGATCGCATTAGCAGCGCGACACAGGAGACATTTTCGTTTGCGGATGTGCGCGGCGTCGATATCACAACGACAAATTATGCTCTGGTTGAGCGGCTTGCTCACTGGCAAGCAGCGCTAAACATGGCGGCTGTTTATCCATACCTCGGTGTGGGATTAGGAAATTACGAAATTGCCTACCCGGAATTTCGACTAATGTACTGGAAATACCCTCTAGGGCATGCTCATAATTACTACTTGAATGTTCTTGCGGAGACTGGCATTATAGGTTTTTCGTGTTATCTCGTGATGTGGTCAGGGATTTTCATCGCCACATGGAATGTCAGCCGCCGTCAACCTGATCCGCTTGCACGATTAATCGCGGCGGGGTTTTTGGGAACATGGTGTTACCTCGCCGTACACAGTTTGACAGACAATCTCTACGTCAACAATTTATTCATCCATCTTGGTGTGATACTTGGAATAACTGCCGCGCTGGCTCCGCAGCGTGCTTATCAGCGGATAGGAACAAAACTCTCATGGGGCAAATCGACACAATAGAGCTAAAGCGCCTTGTCTTTCGCAATCCACTTGATACGCTGGTGGTTGCAATCGCCAAACGGTTTGGCAATCGTGCGAAAGAAGTCGAGCGCTTTCTTAAGTTTGCAATTGTCGGCGCGCTCGGCGCGATTATTGACTTCGGAACACTGTTTTTCCTTCAGTGGTCGATTCTGAGTCCGGTTGAACCGAATAAAGACCTAAAGGTTGCGCTTGCCAGCACGATTGCATTCTTCGCAGCGGTGATCAGCAACTTCATCTGGAATCGTCTCTGGACGTACCCCGATTCACGCTCACGCTCAGTCCGGCGGCAGCTTGCTCAATTTACGTTGATCAGCGGCGTTGGGTGGGTGGGGCGCACTTTCTGGATCAGCACCGCTTACGGATGGCTAGGTGCGCTCTTGATGCCTGTTGTCCTCCCGGAGATTCAGCTTTTCCGTCCCGGTTACATTCCTTCTGTTTCGGCAGAAGCCAAGCTCGGAACGATGGTTGCATGGCTGATCGGCGTGGCTATCGTGATGATCTGGAATTTCTTCGCAAACCGTTACTGGACTTACAACGACGTAGATAAACATAGTGTCGCGCACGGCGATTGATTACACTCCAGCATACGAACAGGGCGCGGGAATCGGTCGGCTTACACGTGACTTGATTGCCGCGCTCGCCCGTCTCGACACCGAAACGGAATATCGCCTATTTGTCGCCGGAGCGAAGCGGGAACAACTACCCACCCCTCCCGGCGCGAATTTTGTTTGGCGGCCTTCTCGCCTATCCGCTGAATGGTGGGCACGAATTTGGCAGCGCGCACGTCTTCCATTCCCCGTGGAAGCCATCACTGGTGCGGTTGACCTCTACCACGCGACAGACTTTGTGCTGCCGCCCACACGAAAGACAACGCGCACGCTTTTGACGGTACATGATCTCACATTTGCCCGTGCGCCAGAAACCGCAAGTCCTGCACTCAAAACGTACTTGGATGCGGTTGTACCGCGTTCGGTAGCACGCGCCGATCATGTCCTCGCGGATTCTCAATCGACCAAGAACGATTTGATCGATCTGTATCACACACCGCCTGAGAAAATCACTGTTCTATTGAGCGGTGCGGATGCGCGTTTTAAGCCAATCACCAACTTGGATGCACGCCGCGCCGTGCGACAAAAATACAACCTCACAGATCGCCCGTATATCTTTGCGGTTGGTACAGTCCAGCCGCGCAAGAACTACGCTCGCTTGATCGCCGCGCTAGCACTCCTCCGCGACTCCGGTATGGATGTTGATCTTGTGATTGCTGGCGGCAAAGGCTGGCTGGATGACCCGATCTATGCCAGCATCCGCGACCACCACGTCGAGGCGTATGTACACCTGATTGGTTACGCAGATGATACCGACCTCCCAACGCTATACAGCGAAGCAGTTTGCACTGCCACGCCATCCATTTATGAGGGATTCGGCTTTCCGGTGCTGGAATCGATGAAGTGTGGTACGCCTGTCGTAACAGCGAATGTTTCATCACTGCCAGAAGTTGCCGGAGATGCTGCGCTAATGGTGAGTCCAACCGATATTGAGGCACTCGCGGAAGCGCTGCGCCGCCTAATCACTGACTCAACCCTGCGTACGCGATTGATCTCCACCGGGCTTGCACGCGCTGCACAGTTCACATGGGAACGCGCCGCCTCCGAACTCCACAGCGTTTATACACGGCTTCTATCAGGGGCGCTATAATGAACCCATCCATCCTAAGTTGAATTTGAGTGAGGACACAAGATGACCCCTGCCCCGCGTAAGTTCAAGATTGATCCGGATAAGCCGTTTTTCCTTTACAACACGGCTGGCGATTGGTGCGGAGTCAAATTTGGTGATGCGCTGTTTGATCCACGCGGTGACTACATCGGATTCGTACAAAACGATGTTTATGACGTGTACACGACTTCCGGCGAATGGATCGGCAATCTGTGGCCCGATGGACGCATTATCCGCAAACGTAACTACACCCGTCCTGCCCTGCTCAAGACACTCCCGCCCAAACCCAAAAAACCGGCGAAATTCCCCTCACGTGCGCCGCTCGCGCTTCTTCCGGCGGAACTCGGCTTTGACAAGGTCGATGTGATGGAATGGGACGAGGAAGTATTCAAGCGTTTGAGTGACCTGCTCCCCGACGCAGGCGAAGAATAACATGAGTGACAGCGCCCGGGGTCAAAAGCGTGTCGCCGAGACGCGCTTCACCTTAAGTCAATTGATGGGTCCACAGGATGCGAATTCGCTCGGCAACGTTCACGGCGGTGTCATTATGCGCTTGGTTGATGAAGCGGGTGCGCTTGTCGCGATGCGTCATGCGAATATGCCCGTCGTCACCGTTGCCATCGATTCGATGACGTTTATGGAACCAATCCGTATAGGTATGTTGGTGATGTGCAAAGGTGAACTCACCTACGCGGGACGTACCTCGATGGAAGTCCGTGTCGAAGTGACTGCCGAAAATCCATTCCTCGGTCAAAGCAAGATCACGAATACAGCTTATGTTGTATACGTCGCGCTCGATATCAATGGCACACCATCAATTGTGCCGGAACTTGTGTGCGAAACTGATGAGGAGCGGATGCGCGCCAATCATGCCCGTGAACGGCAGGAATTTCGCAAGCGGCAGCGCGCCATCGAAGACGCAGCCAACTCCAAGGGAAGCGCGTCGTGAGCGACTCGTCTAGCCTCTCGGAGTATCAAGGTGCCGAGGAGTCTGCGCTGCTGCGGATTCTCAAGCAAGCGGGGGCGCGGCGTATTCTTTCCGCTCCCGCACCCGATCTCGGTTTGGCGGATATTATGCCATTTCCGTTCATGGCGGTGGTTGGTCAAACCGAAATGCGGGTCGCGCTTATGCTGGCGGTGATTAATCCGGCGGTCGGTGGTGTGCTGCTGATTGGACCACGCGGAACAGGTAAAACAACCGTCGTCCGCAGCCTGACCGGGATTCTCCCCGATGTCGAGGTTAGCGACTGTGACGACGAAGTGCTGCCGGAAGACCTCCAAAACGACAGCGCGCGTCTGCTTTATCCCGACTGCTGGGAGAAATTCAAAGCGGGGCAGTCGATCTCGCATTACGAACCCGTCAAGATCGTCGAGCTGCCGTTGAATGCCCGCCTTGAAGATGTTGTGGGCGGGATCAATGAGCGAGTCGCCGTTCAGCAAAGCCGGATCAAGCTGGAAAAAGGTATTCTAGCGCGGGCGCATAATCACCTGCTCTATATCGATGAGGTCAATCTACTGGCGGATGAGATTGTCGATGCGATTCTTGATGCCGCCGCACAGGGTATTTACACCGTGCGGCGCGGCGCGATGGCGGGAACTTATCGCGCCCGCTTCGTCCTTATCGGCTCAATGAACCCGGAAGAAGGGCGTTTGCGTCCTCAAATCTTGGATCGTTTCGGTTTGCGCGTGAGCGTGCGTGGTTTGATGACGAGCGAAGAACGCATCGAAGTCTACAATCGAGTGCGCGCTTACCGTGCCAGTCCTTCCCGCTTCGTGCGCGAATGGGAATTGGTGACAGCGGAAACCCGCGAAGAAATTATCGCGGCGCGTGAATTGCTCAAAGAGACGACGTTGGCGGAAAATGCTGTTGAGTTAGGAATCAAGTTGGTGCAAGCGCTCGAAATTGATAGTCACCGTGCTGAATATACGCTGTTTGAAGCTGCACGCGCGCACGCTGCTGCGGATGGTCGCAAAGAAGCATCTGTCGCGGATATTCGTGCGGTTGCACCGCTAGCTCTCCGCCAACGCCAGAGCGAATTCATGGTGAATTTTTACCGCCAACAGGCGGACGAAGATGCACAGATTCGCGCACGTCTCGATGAATTCGCCGGAACGCCTGCACCCGAAACTCCGTCTCAATCTGTAACTGACGAAGCCTGACGGAGATATCACTTTGCGCTTTATGATCTTGATCCTGTGTGTTTTCGGGTATCTTTCCCCGTGGGTGATCCATCCGGCAGGTGGCTTGACATTCCATGCATATGATCTTGCGGAATGGGCAAGCCTGCATCCGATTGTCCGCGCGGAATCGCCTGCGCTGTTCACGACCATGCTGTTGAGACTGCCGCTTGTTGCGATTGGCGTGCTGTTTGCGCTTTCAGCGCATCGGGGGCGGCGTTGGCGCGTCTGGTGTTGGGTAGCAGCGTTTGGTGTGGCGCTTGGGTTGCTTCCGCCATTTGACTTTGTGACCCAGCTCTCGAATGGAAACTATCAGCAGCAGTTAGGATTGGCGCTCATGGTGATAGTAGCGCTCGTTTTGAGTATCACCGGGCGATTTGTGAGGATTTACCCGATCATCGGCGCTGTAACAGCTTTGATCGGGTTTCTGAGTGGAGTCATTGGATTTGTGTATACGCTCGATCTTCTGCATGATTTTGATCTAGCGACTGCACCGGGTATGGGGGTGTTTTTCACGAACATTGCGCTGATTTTATTCTTGCTGACGTTATATCCGCGCCCAACAGCATCCACTCAACTTGTTCCTATCGGAGGTACAGGTCGAAAGATCTGATGCTATTATCTACAGCACCGTGAAACCTCTACTTTGCAAAGTGCTTTACATTCGGATTATGCGCGTTTAACCAACGCAGCGTGCGAAAGTTTCAAGCACTGTGCGAGAGAAAGCACTTTGATAGGTGAAAGGATCGGGGCATTCGCAATCAGCGTCTGCCTGTCCGTTTTGGCGGCGTTGTTAGCTGTAATGATCGAACAGACGCTCTTTGAAGAGAGTCTATGACTACAAGAAAACAAGGTAGCCCGCCAGAACGACTACCTTGTTCACGGCATAACCCCTGTGGATGAAAACAGGTGGTTTACGCGGTTGGGTTCATATGTGTGTCGATATACGACACCGCTTCGCCCACAGTCGTGATTTTCTGTGCATCTTCGTCGCTGATCTCGCCGCCGAATGCTTCTTCGAACGCCATGATCAGTTCCACGAGGTCAAGCGAGTCGGCTTCGAGATCTTCGCGGAAGCGCGCTTCGGGCATCACTTTCGCCGCATCGACGCCCAGCAGATCGATCACAATATCGCGTACGCGCTCTTCAGTCTTGGACATGAGTGTTTCCTCCAGCCTTTCACAGGGAAGCCCTATACAAGGGTAGTGATTATACAGATCAAGTGGTGTTCTGCCAGTGTATACCCCCTGTTGCTTACGGTTGACGCTTTCCCGTGCATCAGGTACGATTGACGCTCACCGTAATGAAGGAACACCGTCTGATGAACAAAGTCACGGCGACTCCATCGATCGAAGATCGCAAGACCGAACATATCCGCATCAACCTTGAACGCGATGTTCAGTTTCCCCGGTTAACCACCGGACTCGAAAAATACCGATTTCTCCATCAGGCGCTCCCGGAACTTGACCTCAAAGAAGTAGATGCAAGCGTTACCCTCTTTGGCAAGACCTTGAGCGCACCTATTTTGATCTCTTCGATGACGGGTGGTTCCGAACTCGCCCATGTCATTAATCGCAGACTCGCTGAAGCAGCACAGGCGAACGGAATCGCACTTGGTTTAGGATCACAGCGGGCGGCGATCAAAAACCCGGATATGGCATACACCTATCAAATTCGAGATATTGCGCCGGATATTCTCCTCTTTGGCAATCTTGGTGCTGTCCAATTCAATTATGGCTATGGCGTTGACGAGTGCAAACAAGCGGTCGATATGGTCGGCGCAGATGCGCTCATCTTGCACTTTAATGTATTACAGGAAGCGGTGCAACCAGAAGGCGATACGAATTTCGCGGGACTTCTCCCCAAAATCGAAGCTGTCTGCCGCGCGTTGCCCGTCCCTGTGATCGCCAAAGAAGTTGGGTGGGGGTTCAGTGAAGCAAACTGCCGCGATCTTGCGAATGCCGGAATCGCTGCGATTGACGTGGCTGGATCGGGCGGCACATCATGGAGCGAAGTTGAATATCACCGTGCACCGACCGAATTTCACGCACAAGTTGCAGCGGCATTTGCTGATTGGGGTATTCCTACCGCCGATGCGATTCAGTACGCCGTGCAAGGTGCGCCAACCCTGCCAGTGATCGCCAGCGGCGGCTTGAAGAACGGGATCGATATTGCCAAGTCAATTGCATTGGGAGCGCTCATCGGCGGCATGGCTGGCGGATTCTTGAAAGCGGCGGATCAATCGGTCGAAGCCGTTGATCAATTGATTAAGATTACTGCCGCGCAGATAAGAATTTCCATGTTGTGCAGCGGTGCACGCTCTGTAGACGCACTGCGCCATGTCACCCTGCTGAAGGACTAAATGCATCGTGTTGATTGCTGATCTTGCGCGCCGCTACCTGCCCTCACTAGATGCTTACATGCGCGTTGTGGTCGATTCCGCGCCGGAAGCACCGGAATTTAAGACAATGCTTCGTTACCCGCTCGGTTGGGTAAACGCCGATGGTACGCCGCATGAAGCACCAACCGGAAAACGTATCCGCCCAATTCTGCTGCTGTTATCGGCTGAAGCGGCTGGCGGTACTTGGGAGTCAGCCCTCCCTGCCGCCGCCGCTGTCGAATTACTGCACAATTTTTCGCTGATTCATGATGACATTCAAGACGACAGCGAAACCCGACATAACCGCCCAACCGTGTGGAAAGTTTGGGGGCGTGCCAACGCGATCAACGCCGGTGATGCAATGTTCACATTGGCATATCGCGCGCTAGGACGCTTAACCGAAACAACAACTCCAGAGGTCGCGCTCGCCTGCTGGCAAATATTGAACGCGACCAATCTGGAACTGACTCGCGGGCAGCATCTTGATATGCGCTTTGAGCATCAATCAGCGGTATCGGTTGATGAATATCTTTCGATGGTCAGCGGCAAAACAGCGGCACTCGTCGCGGCATCTGCTCAGATCGGTGCGCTGATCGGCAGCGGCAGCATGGAGACGGCAGCACATTTTGCCGAATACGGCTTGAATCTAGGCATCGCTTTCCAGATTCATGACGATATTCTTGGCATCTGGGGTAATCCGGATGTTACGGGAAAATCCGCTGCGACGGATATCATCTCACGCAAGAAATCACTGCCCGTGCTGTACGGACTCACCCACAGTTCGGCGCTCGCTGACGTATACAGCCGCACCTCGTTTGCGGATGAGGATGTTGCAGAAGCGGTGCATCTGCTCAACACAATTGACGCCAAAACCTACACCCGTCAAAACGAAGCCGACTACTACAATCGGGCGCTCAATTCGCTTGAACATACCGGGATCCACGGCACGCAGGCGATGAGTGATCTTATTCTTTTGAGCGAAGCCCTGTTCGCACCCGA
>CALBRY010000020.1 GCA_937927665.1 uncultured Chloroflexota bacterium | reverse complement strand
CGGGCGATGTTGCCGTCCAGATCGAGAACTTGCCGAACTCACCCGGCATCGGGCGGTGATAACAGGTATACAAGCCGTTTATGTACTGCGGAAACAGGGTAACATCGCGGTTTGACGGTGCGAAAATGACCCCCATCCGCTCGGCAGATTCAAAATCGTGGGTGACAGCCAATCCGGTTGCGATTCCGTTCGGGCTGACCGCCGTATAGTTGACATAGTATTTCCCATCGATCATCGTGATGCGTGCATCCTCCACGCCAAATGAATCATACTGCGCGGCGGCTTGCAGCCACGGCTTATCCTCAAGCGTAAAGTGAACGCCGTCACTGCTGCGCGCCAGCCGTAAATGGCTGATGCTGGTCAGGAACACGCCGCCTGTTGCCAGTCGTTTGACAAGGCGCGGATCGCTCGTATCGTAAGCCGGATCATCCCGCTCGATAACCAGCGAAACCAGTTCACCCTGTTCATTGAGATACGGGCACAGAATTTTATCTTTGATACGCAGCGTCGGGCGTTCCGCCACGCGCACAAGCAGAATCGTTTCGCTGCCGTACATGATCGCCCCGGCATTGAACGCGCCGATCACCTCGTAATCGGGTCGGGAGGGGCGTACCTGAGCAGGCGTGATCAACGGGTTAAGCGGATGGCGGGTGAACATGAGGTTGCACTTTCTACGATCGAATATGAGTTGTGTAGCGCGGTTGTGTAAGTTGCACAGTTCAATAAGCGCCGTGGGCGAAATGCTTGACAACCACTTTGATCCTCACTATAGTCAAAACGTAAGAAGAACGCAAGCGCTTACGCAACCGGATCGTTATTTGAACGGACTTCTTGCTGATGGCTTCGATTGTTGACCAGATTGCAAAATTACTCGGTGTCAGCGGCGCGACCGTCTCGCGTGCATTGAATGATCGCCCCGGCGTAGGCAGCGAACTACGCGAAAAGATCATCGAAACAGCGCGTGAACTCAACTACACGCCAAACGTCACCGCCCGCGCCTTGGCAACCTCGAAAACATTCAACATCGGGTTTTTCTATCTGCAAAAAGTCGGCGTCCCCGCGGGCGCTGACCCGTTCTATACCGAAATCTTGCACAGCGTTCAGCAGGTGATCGCCCGAACCGATTATCACGTCGCATTCGAGACGCTCACGCCGGAAACCTTGTCCCGCCCGGCAGAATTCCGCTTTGTGCGCGAACGTCGCATCGACGCGATGATCCTCGCCGGTCCCGATATGCCCGCCGGATTTATCACCGCCATGCTGAATGCCGATCTTCCGGTTGTGCTGGTTGATAACCGCCTTGAATTTTCCCCCGTCAATTGTGTGAACAGCGACGACGAAACAGGCGCGTATCAGGTGGCAGCACATTTGATCAAGCGGGGGCATACCGATATCAGCGTGATCGCGGGTCCCGCCGATTGGGCGAGTACATCGCGGCGTTTGTGGGGATATCAGCGTGCCGCGTCCGAATTCGGCTTGAATCTGTGTGTCGTTCATATGAATGAGACGACGATCGAAAGCGGGCGCGAGGCTTATCAGCAGATCAGCGCGGCGTACCCACCGATCACCGCGATTTGTGCGGTGAACGACTCGATGGCAATTGGCGCGATCCGCGAAGCAAAACTACAGGGGAAGCGCGTCCCCGGCGACCTGAGCATCGTCGGGTTTGACGATATTTCCTGGGCGGAATTGAATGACCCGCCGCTCACAACTGTTCGTATCCCCCGCCAACAGATCGGGAAAGAAGCGGCGCACCGTGTACTGATGCTGCTTCAAGACCCTGATCTGCTGGCTTCGGAAATCATAGTCCCGGTGATATTTGTGGAACGCGACTCCACATCACCAAGGAGGTGAAAAGCATACCAGAGCGATTATCTTTGCCAACCGGAAAAACCAAATAGATCGATTATGCGTGACACTTCGGAAAGGATAGTGCTATGAAACGCTTGACTTTCACCGTGGTCACCGTACTTACCCTCATCGCCCTCACATTCAGCATCGCACTCGCACAAGACCCCGTTACCATTCGTATTTCCACTTGGGCAGGCGTCGACGAAGCCGCCGAACTTCAAGGCTTGATCGACGAAATTAACGCCAGCCAAACCGGTTATCAGATCGTCCACGAGCCGATCCCCAGCGAGTACTTCACACAGGTGCAGACTCAGCTTGCGGGCGGCACGGGTGCTGACCTGTATTGGATGGATCAGAATCAAATGGCGATCGCGTCCGAGGGCGTATTCCTCCCCCTCAGCCAATGTGACGCCGTCACCAACGCCGCGCCAATGACCGCAGGCGACCTGAGCGACTATTACCCCGGCATTCTCGCCGTAAACCAGAATGACGGCGAAACCTACGGCTTGCCGTGGATCGCACAGCCGGTCGTGGTGTACTTCAACCGCGCCCTGTTCGATGCGGCAGGACTCGATTACCCGCAGGACGGCTGGACATGGGACGACTTCACCGAAACCGCGATGGCGCTCACACAGGACACCGACGGCGACGGCGAGACGGATCAGTGGGGATTCATCAACAACGGTTGGCCCCCGCCCACGATCTTCATTTGGCAGGCAGGCGGCGAACTGATTTCGCCGGATTTCGCCAGTGTGCCGATTGACAGCCCCGAATTCGTGCGCGGCTTCGAGTTCTACCTCAGCACCGCCTTCAACCCGGAGCTTTCGCCGAGCCGTGAGATCATTTCCGAACAAGGCTTCAATGAAATGTTCAAGGCGGGCGTTATCGCCATGTTCATGGGCGGCGCAGCCGATGATCTCGACCGCGTCGAAGGCTTGGATGTCGGCGTGATCCACGTTCCGGCGAACCCCGAAACCGGCAGCATCACGACCTTTGCATGGAACGCCAGCACAGCGATCAACGCGAACACGGCTCACCCGCAAGAAGCGTGTGATGCACTGGTTGCCATCACCGAAGCAATTCAGGGCTGGAAGATCGTCTCCCCGCGTATTTCTCAGGCATCGGTTGAACACCTTGTCGCCTCCGAGCCGCGCAAAGAAGCGAACGCCGAAGCGATCATCGCAGCGGCTGCCGATATGCGCGCCCTGCCGATCTTCGGCAATTACGCGGAATTTGACGCGCTGTTCTGGTCGGAATTCTGGGGTCCGCTGCTCAACGGTGAAACGGATCTGAGCGTGGCAGAACTTGCCGCCGAAGTCCGCGCCGATCTCGAAGATACCCTGCCGTAAGGTAAGTTATCCGTTCCTTAACTCCCTCTCCGCATGCGGAGAGGGAGTCGGATAAGCTGCGAGCGCAGTTCAGGGGCGCGGCGACGCGCAAAACACACCACCCAAAAATCGAACCTCTCTCAAAAACTGATTCAGGAGATCAACAATGGATCTGGGCGTGTTGAACACCTATCTCCCCACGCTGATCCGTTATGTGCTGGTCGCGTTGGGGTTAGGCGCGGTGATGCTGCTCGTGTACCGGGTGCAGCTCCGGTTTGGGATCAAACAGGAAGCCGCCGCCGGACGTGCGCTCGTTACCCCGTGGGTAATCGGTTTTCTTGTTTTCAACCTGTTCACGATCGGCGCATCGCTCTACTTGAGCTTTACGGATTACAACTTATTCAGAGCCCCGGAATGGGTCGGCACAGACAATTATGCTGACCTCTTTGATATTTCTGCCGTTCCGCTCGAATCCGCCAGTCAGCGCAGTTCGGATGCACTCCCACGCCGTCATGATGAGATCATCCGCGTCACGGTGGGCGACAGCGGTTTTGTCGTCGGCGCGCGTGAGAGCGATTTCTGGCGGTCGATGCGCCTCACCGTCATTTATGCCGTTGTTACCGTGCCTTTAGGCTTGGCAGGTGCGCTTGGCGTAGCGCTTTTGCTCAACCAGAAGGTGCGATTTATCGGCTTGTGGCGCGTGTTGTACTATCTTCCGGCGGTTTTACCTGCTGTCGCAACCGCGCTGTTATGGCGGTGGATGTTCTCCTCAAGCGGGATTGTGAACGCGGCGCTGTCGCCGTTCTTGAATTTCTTCGGGCTTCCCGCTCCCCAGTGGATGACCAACCCCGGTCTATCGCCTGTGCTGTTCATTATCATCAGCTTGTGGGGCGTTTTCGGCGCGAACTCGGTGATTCTGCTCGCCGCATTAAAAGGCATCCCGAAAGAACTCTATGAAGCAGTTGATATTGACGGCGGCGCGGATTGGGCAAAATTCCGCCATGTCACGCTCCCGATGTTGAGTCCGGCGCTGTTTTACAACCTCGTCACCTCGTTGATCGGCGCGTTACAAGCCTTTGAAGTCGCGGCGTTTATTCCCACCCCTGCCGACGCGGGGACGTTCCTCAATTGGCAGATTTATCAGGAAGCGTTCAATTTCCGCAATATGGGCATGGCATCCGCGATGGCGTGGATTTTACTCATGCTGATCATCGCGCTCACCGCGCTGGTGTTCCGGTCATCGTCCGCGTGGGTGTTTTATCAAGGCGCGAGAGAAGGAGCGTAACCGATGAGCACCATCAGCCAATCCCGCCCGTTGACCACATTCGATCAACCGCCGTCGCAGCGCCGTTTTAACATCCGGCGGGTGATCATTTACGCGCTTCTGCTGTTCGGCGCGGCGCTCGTCCTGATCCCGTTTTTGTGGATGATCTCGACCTCGCTCAAAACACAGGATCAGCTTTTCGTCCGGCAGATCAACTTTATTCCCAACCCGGCAGTCCCCGCCAATTATCTGGAAGTCTGGAATCGGCTTTCGTCGATCAATCCCGGTATGACCGTGTGGCGCATTCTGGGCAATACGCTGTTCATCACGATTCTGGCGATGATTGGCGAAATCTTCAGTGCGTCATTGGTTGCTTATGGTTTTTCGCGCTTCCGCTGGAAAGGGCGCGATACCCTATTCGCCATCATGCTGGCGACGATCATGATCCCCGGCATCGTCACCCGCGTACCCGGCTTCTTGATCTGGCGTTCGTTGGGCTTGCTCGATACCTATGATCCGCTCACATGGCATTCCCTGTTTGCATGGGGACCTATTTATATCTTCCTCATGCGCCAGTTTTTTAACACCATCCCGCGCGAAATCGAAGAAGCGGCGATCATTGACGGCGCGAACACATTTCAAATTTACCTCTATATCATGCTGCCGCTGATCAAGCCGATTTTGTTAGCGATCGCGGTGCTCTCGTTTCAAGGCAACTGGAACAATTTTCAAGGTCCGCTCCTGTATCTCAGCACGCCTGAAAAATTCCCGCTGGCGCTGGCGATGCGCTTCTTTGATCAATCCCTGAGCAAAGAGGCTCCCCAGTGGCAGTACATGATGGCGATGGCAACGATGATGGCGGCTCCCGTGCTGGCGATCTATTTCTTGGCACAAAAACAGTTTCTCGAAGGTATCAATGTCGGTGGGGTGAAAGGCTAACAGCAATGCGGTTCATTCTGCTGATCATAGGGTTGTTTCTCGTCGTCACTGCGCCGGACTCCGCAGCACCTTTGGCGCAAGGATTAAGGGGGGAGGGGAATCTCCTCGTCACCCTTGATCACCTGATCCGCTTGACCGAACCTGTCACGATTGACGGGCGCGAGATGGCAATCGTCCACATCTATTCGGAATTTCCCGATTATGGATGGGTGGACGACGCCGACGAAGGAATCAGCGCGGTTGATGATGTCGCACGGGCGGCAGTCGTCTATCTGTGGGAATACGAGCGCACCGGAAACACCGATCTGCTCGAGTGGGCGCGGCGCTGTTTGGAGTTCGTGCGCTACATGCAGGCGGACGACGGCGAATTCTATAATTTTGTCTTTACCCGCGAAGGGCAAATCAACGAGCGCGGGAACACCAGCTATAAAAGTCTCGGTTGGTGGGCGATGCGGGCGCTCTGGGCGCTTGGCGAGGGCGTACGCGTCTTTAACGAAGTCGATCCGGCATACGCGGACGAACTCGCGGCAGCATTTGAACGCACACAAACCGCGCTCGGTGCGACGATGGGCAACTACGGCGAATACGCGATGCTGCACGGCTTCGAGATTCCCGCATGGATTCCATCGGCTGAACCGGCGATCGCCAGCATCGGCTTACTAGGTTTGAGCGCGTATTATCAAGCCCGCCCGAACGACGCCACAGCCGGGATCATCACCCGGATTGCTGACGGAATCGCACACTATCGACTCGGCACAGACAGCGAATACCCGTTCGGGATGCACCCGACGAACTCAAACGCGCCGGGATTCTGGCATAACTGGGGCGCGCACATGCCGCACGCGCTGATCATGGCGGGGATGGCGCTCGATCGGCGCGATTGGATCGAGTCGGCGGCGGCAGAAGCGAACTCATTTTTGCTGCGTCATCTCGCCTTTGAACCGTTCCGGCATATAGGCGTGGTTCCCTACCGCCTTGAACAAATCGCCTACGGGACAAATATGTTGGTTCAAGCGTATGCCGCGCTGTATCAAGCGACAGGTGAATCGCGCTATGCCGATCTCGCCGCGCTTGCCGCAAGCTGGTATTTCGGAAACAACATGGCGGATACGCCGATGTACGATCCGCAAACCGGACGCACCTTTGACGGAATCAACGGTCCGGTGTCATGGCGAGTTAACCGCAATTCGGGCGGCGAATCGACCATCGAAGGCTTGATGAGTATGAGCGCGATCGCTCGACTGCCGGAAGCCTCACAAACATTTCTGTACGCGCAAACCATCGAAGAAACACGCCCGATCATCCTCGAAGCTGAAAGCGGCGAACGCGTGATCGGCACGCCGACCTATTATTCCGGCACTTGGACGGGAGAAGGCTATATCAGCGCGGGGCGATATGTCGGCATCGGTGAAGGTCAGCGGATGCGGATCGTGTTCGCGCTCGATGAAGCGGAAGCAAACGATTATCTGATCTACGCGGCGCATCTGCGACAAGCCGCGAACAGCACCGCATTCTTGATCCCGCGTGCCGAAACCATCCCGACCATCGACGGCGACAGCGGCGACTGGTCAGCCGATGCCGCGCTGCTCGAATCAAATACGGCGCGGCAGTTTTTGCGCGGCGCTGGTGTATGGCAGGGCGCGGAGGTGGATAGTCACGCCGTACGCCTGACATGGGATGATCAAAACCTGTATCTGTTGGCAGACGTGCGCGATCCCGAACACGTGCAGGACTCCACCGTGAGCGGTGTATGGCAGGGCGATACCCTGTGGTTGTACTTCACCAGCGGCGCGGATGCGCGTTCGCTTTCCGCCAAGCTGACCCTCGCGCAGACTCCGCAGGGTGGGCAGGTTTGGAACTGGACTCATACCGGCTTCGCGGAAGGGGCATCGGTCGTATGGAGCGCATCCCCTGATGGCGCAGGTTACACCTATGAGGCGGCGATACCGTGGGAGGTCATCGGCATTGACTCCCCGCAAGCAGGCGATCGGATCGGCTTTGAAGCGGGGCGCGGGATCGGCGGCAGTGCCTTTATGGACTTCACCGGACGCGATCCCGATGTGGCGGCGAATCTGCTCCAACTGACGCTCACCGCGCCGGGGATGGAAAATGCACTCGGCGAAACCCCCGACGCCGCGCTTGAAGTCCGCATCGACCGTGAAGACTCATTTACGCTGGCAGAATCGATCTCGCCGGACAGCGATTATTGGTGGCTTGATCCGGTTACCGCACAGCCGATCACGCTGGCGGCAGGCGAACACACCATCCGGTATCAATACGCCGGAACAGAAGGCAGCACCAACCCCGGCGTGAGCAAGATCGACGCGTTTTACTTGCAGCCTGTCATCGGGCGGCGCGTGATCACGCTGGCGGATGGGCGACAGTTCACACTCACGTATAACACGCTCACAGGCGCGTCTGATCTAGTCGAAAACACCCCTTAGGAGAACGGAATACCATGCAGTTGAAATTGGTACGTCACCCGCAAAGCCCGCTGATTTATCCGAATCCGCTCCACCGTTGGGAAGCGATGAACGTTTTTAACGCGGCGGTGATTCAGCACAACGGCTTGTTTCATATGCATTATCGCGCGCAAGGCGTCGATTTCATTTCGTCGATAGGGTACGCGCTCAGTGCCGATGGGCTGGTGTGGAATCGCATGGAAAATCCGGTGTTTGCGCCGCACAACGGACGCGAAGATTACCGGGGAATCGAAGACCCGCGCGTGACTGCGCTCGATGGGCGTTTCTATATGTGCTACACCGCCTATGGCGAAAACGGCAACTATCCTATGATCGCCGTGAGCGACAACCTGATCACATGGGAAGATATCGCGCCGCTGGAAAAGACCGAAAACAAGGATCATGTGCTGTTTCCGGAGAAGATCGGCGGACGTTATGCGATTCTGCACCGCCGCCGCCCGCATATCTGGGTCGCTTACAGTGACGACTTGATCACATGGACAGATCACACGGTGATCATGTCTCCGCGTGCCGTTGGCGAAAGTGTTGACGATTGGGATAGTAAGAGCATCGGCGCAAACGGCGTGCCGATCAAAACCGATCAGGGATGGGTGCTGTTTTATCACGGATACGGCGAAAAACATGTCTACCGTTCCAGTGTGGCGATGCTTGACTTGAACGATCCTTCAAAAGTGCTGCACCGCCCGCAAACGCACATCATCGAACCGACAGAAACATGGGAATTTCGCGGCGATGTACCGAATGTGATTTTTAGCTGCACCAATATCGTCGTGGGCGATGAACTGCGTTTTTATTACGCAGGCGCGGATCGCATGATCGGCTTAGCGACCGCTCCATTCGCAGATGTGATCGCGTTTGCGGGCAGCGGCGAATAAATGCATGTCCGGTAATGATGGGATCAACGCATTGATTGATCCCATCATTACGTTAGCGGCTTAAAAGCGATAGTTCGAGCGCGCCGTTTCTCCCGTGAAGTTTTACGCGCTCGCGGTCGATCCGCTCAAGGATCAGCGAGTCATCACACTGATAACCCGTAAGGCTCACTTCTGCATAAAATTCGTCCTGCTCTGTTTTGAGCGTCAGCCGCGCTCCATCCTCGATCACGCCGGTGATTTCGGACGTGACATAATGGATCACGATCCCCGGTTTGACCCGCCATTCCAGCGGCAGAATCACCCCGCGCCGCGCCGGAAGCGATACCGGATGCCCGCCCAACAACGGAGCGCCGCCCGACGAAATCACGGTTTCAATCGGGTCATCTTGATAATTGCTGACGAACAAGAAACTGCCGTTTTCGCCCGCCGAAAGCCGCACATCTGCCCAATCGCTCACGGTGAACAAAGGCGGGCAGCCCATCCGGTTCGCCATCTGGTGCAGAACATCCAGATCATCAAGCGTATTCGCGGCAAGCGCCGCCCCGAACACCATCACTTGACCGTCGCCCACCCGTTTAACAAACCCGACGGTTTGCCCATCTGCCGAAGCGGCGAACACCTCATCAAAATCACCCGCATACGTTTCTAGGAACGAAACAGGCGTGTCATCATAGGCGAAAACGCGGATATTGGCGGCGGTAAAAGGTGGTGCGCTCTCAACATGCTGAATGCCGAGCGCTTCCTGCAAAATCGTACACGGCGTGTGATCGAACGTTTCTTCACACATGCGCCCCGCAAGGATCAATCTGCCGCCCTGACGGACGTAATCGACCAGTTTTTGTTGGGTGGCAGCATCACACTGCTTTTCCATCATCACCCACAGGTGAGGCGTTTGCGCCGCGTCCAGTGCTGCGCGGGTCAGTTCAAGCGCATCAAACGGACGATGTGTGAGCGCCAGCCCGCGCGCCAGAAAATCGAACAGGATCGTATCGCGCTGGTGAGTCAGAATGTCGGCGGCGGGGCGGCTGAAGGCGTTGTTGACTTCCGTCATAAAGTCATCGATCAAAAAGCCGATCGTCGTCGAAGTTCTGGGCTGCGAACGCACCAGATCAGCGCCGTATGCGTTCAACACGCGGGAAAGTTTGGGATAGCGGGCATATTGTCGGCGCAGGGTGCCATCTTTGCGAACCGGATGCCCCCAATTGTGACGTTTGACCGGACTCAGCACCGGATCATTTTCGCCATCGAAAAAGAGATAGTGGTTGATCGCGCGCATCCCACACGAGATACATAAGCGGCTGTGCAGATCATAAAGGGACGACTGCGCGCCGCCGAAATCTTGATTCCCGCCCGCTTGAAACTCAATTGAGAAAAGCGCCTGCTGCGGATAATGCAGCGCCTTCGTCATCTCGTTGACCAGTACAAGCTGGTGAAAATTCCCCTCACCGATCAAGATCGGATACACATCGGTGGCGCTCACCATGCCATCCATCGCCATCACATCGACCAACTGTGAAAGCCCGATCGGGAATGTCTTCCCGCCGTTTCCGAATCCGTGAATATTCACGACAGGCGGAACTTCCATGCCGTTCGCTTTTGCCATGCGCCACAGCAGAGACATATAGGCATGGAGATAAACACGATAGAAACGGCGGTAATCCTCAATGAGAAGCGCGGCGTAAGACGGCTGCGGGTTCATCAGATGGTCGCGCAAAAACGTGTTCAAGCTGGCGACAGGATAGCGCTTTGAAAGCTGTTCGCCGTAAGTCGCTTGCAGATAAACCGCAAAACGGGCAAGCGTATCCGGGTTGGTATCGACTTGATTACGCACCCATTGGAGCATCCCCATTTCATTATCGAGTTGAATCATCACGATCTTACCGCCGCGTGTGATTTGGCGCGGCGACAAAACCTCAAACACCGCTTGATACCATCTCTCGACACACTGCAAAAAGTCGGGATGGAGATAACTCACGATATTCTGGGGAGTGCCATCTTGTGCGATGTATGCCACTTGCGGGTATTGGTTGAACACCCACGGCGGAACACCTTCGTTGATGGTTTCTGCCATGATATAAGGACCGGGGCGGGCGATGATCATAAACCCCATATCGGCGGCTAAATCCAAAAAGCCAGCCAGATCGCGCATCGGGTGCGTATGCCCGTCTACGTCGGAAATATCCGGCTGTGGTTGATGCCACAACCATGGGATATACGCCGCTACCGTGTTGAATCCTGCGGTTTTCAGCAGTTCCAAGCGATGCGTCCACTGGTCAACCGGGGTGCGAAAATAATGAAATTCCCCCGCCTGAATCATCTGCGGCTGATCATTCAGCCAGAACTGACCGTCTTTTACATAAAACGGGTTCACGTGATGTTCCCTCACTATCGCTGCTGAAAGCCCAAAACATCCAGCGCTTTTTGAATCGAAGGACTGTTGGTGTACGTGTTCCAGATCAAGCCGCTCAAATAATTTTCGACCATGATCATCGAACAACCTTTGTCGATCCCGTAGATCGCGCTGCTGTACCACGGCGGATCAACATTGACGTTGTACGCGTCAAAAAATCCATACTTGCCCCACGTTTGCGGATGCTCACGATAGAGATAATCCATCATGCCCATCGTCAATTCGGGGGTGTAAGGCAGGGACGAGATCGCCCCGTAAATCGATACTGTTCCGTTTGGTTTGGGAGTCTCAAGGGCAGGGGTCGCACCGGAGACATCATATCCCCACGGACTATCACCCGCGCTCGCTCCCCAACTGTTCGCATGATAGGTTTTGAAATCTTGAGCATGCGCCATGCAAAAACTGCGATTGGCTAACGTCGCCAAGCGGGTATTGTTGAACCAATCGACACCATCAGGATCAAGATACTTCGCCGTATCCAACCATGCTTCGCTGAACTGGTAAGCGAACAAATTCCCGCCGGGGTTGACGATGATCGTTTGCCCGTCAAAACTTCCCGTATCGCGCCGGAAACCTTGATACAGTCGGCGCGCCACGACAGGATCGATCTGCGCGGCGGCTTGCAGATACATCATCTTTTGTTCTGCCGCCATATCCCACTGGCTGATGAATCCCGGATCATCGCTGACGTAATCGCCGCCCCGGTCAGGGTTGTATGCCATGCGGAATCGTGTCTGACCGTCTTTTTCAAAAACGATGAAGTTCCAATCGACGCGCTCAAGCAGAGCGTCTGCCATCTGGCGCACGTCGTCATCCTGAAAATACGCCGCCGCCGTGATCACCCCGTTCAAACACAGCGATGTATCAATCGTCGAGTATTCGCATTTGCCCCGGCGTTGGGCGGTTTTCATATCCAAAAAGTGAGCGAAAAAGCCGCGATGATGGCTGACATTGTGCAAAAGGGTGTGCAGCGTTCCGCGTGTGATCTCCAGCGCTTGCTGCGGCGGCAGCAGACCGCGCTCGGCGGCGATCACCCATCCGGAGAGGGCAAAACCCGTCGCCGCGATCGATGCGATCTGCGGCTTTTTGGTCGCATCCACCGTCAACCCAAAGCCGGGGCTGTGCGGATCACGATTGGTGAAATCGAGGAAAAATTCAACCGAACCTTGCAGTTCGCGTTGAAGCAGGGAGGACGTGTCCATTTCACATGTCTCCGGTAGTGTTGCTGATCAAAGTTGACGATTGGCGCGCGAGAAAGCGGGTAGGAATACGATGCGGCTCGAAGGGAGTTTCGTTTTCTAGAAAGTCGATCAACTGCCGGACGGCATTCATTCCCCATTCAAAACGGGATGCGCCAATCGTCGAAATCGAGGGCTGCATATAGCGCGTGAGCGGAATATCGTCAAAACCAACGACGGCAATATCCGTTGGGGCAGTGAGTCCATGTTCTTTCATCGCACGCAGAAAACCGATCGCCATCTGATCATTGGCGCAAAATACCGCTTCGGGGAGATCGTTCGATTGTTGAATGCTTTTAGCCGCTTCGTAACCCGAAATCTCGGTGAAATTACCCTGATGAACCGGGACATGCAGATTGTGTTGTTCGGCTTCGGATAGAAAAGTTGCCATGCGTTCGCTGTTATCCAGCGAATCCAGCGCTCCGGCGATGAACAACATTTTACGCAAGCCTTGCCCGTACAGATGCGCGAACGCCTCTCGCACACCTTGAGGATTATCGAGCAGCAGCGGCAGAATGAATTCGCTTTGTAATGACCGATCCATCACCACGATCGGGAAACGGCGCGAAGCAAGTTTTAGGACGGGTTCATTGGCAATCGTAGGATCAAACACGATCGCGCCATCCACCTGACGATGCAGCAAAATTCGGCGCGTCGATCGGCTTGCTGGACACACCAGAAGCTCGTAATCCGTGTTCAGGATGACGCTGTGAATCCCTTCCAGAACTTCTTCATAAAACGAGCCGCCAAAGCTGGAGATGAATACGCCGATCGTCTGGGTTTTGCGTCTTTTGAGATGTCGCGCAAAGGCGTTGGGATGAAAATTGAGTTCTTCGGCAGCCTCCAACACACGCTTGCGCGTGGCTTCACCGATGCTGCCAGTCTCGTTAAGCGCATACGAGGCGGTAGTGACGCTGACCCCGGCGCGTTTGGCTACATCTCGTATCGTTGTCATGGTTTGCGCCTAGGAATTAAATCGCCAAGCTGGAATCGGCGGAGTTCTAGTTCATTTTCCATACGGTTGACTGCTCTTTTAGGA
>CALBRY010000019.1 GCA_937927665.1 uncultured Chloroflexota bacterium | reverse complement strand
GAACCAGCGCGGCGCGGGAGCGCAATCCGAGTTTTTCCATACCACGCGCACGGTAGGTTTCGACAGTCTTGGGACTCAAGCTCAATCGTTCGGCAATTTCCGCCGCGGTCAATCCACGAGCAACACCGATCAGCACCTCCTGTTCACGTTCGGTGAGACTTGCCCACGGATCAGTCAATTGATCTTGGGAGGGCAGCAGATCGCCTGCCAGCGCTCGTGTTAGCGACGGATGCACATACAATTCTCCACGCATGACAGTTCGAACCGCTGAGAGTAGTTCACTATCCGCTGCTTTTTTGAGGACGTATCCAGCAGCACCGCTTCGCAGTGCGCTTTTTAAATAGCTTTCATCGTCGTGCATGGTGAGGATGAGAATACGCGCGGTTGGAGCAGCTTTTCGTATGACCGGAATCGCATCCAGTCCTCCCAAACCCGGCATCGAGAGATCGAGCAGAACCAGATCAAGTTTCAAAGTCTCACATAACTGAAGGGCTTCACTTCCGTCACTCGCCTCGCCAATCACCTGCATATCTGATTGAGCATCCAGAAGGAGGCGAAGACCGGCGCGTAACACGGCATGATCATCCACCAGTAGAATTCGGGTTGTAGTCATGCGATCCTCCACCTACAGGGATTTCAATATACAGGCTTGTTCCACGCGTGCGTTCGCTTTCAATCGTCAGCTTGCCACCCAACAATTCGGCACGTTCGCGAATACCATACAGCCCTAAATGTCCGTCTAGGTGTTCGCTTTGAGCCGGATCAAAGCCAATACCATCATCTTCGATCACCGTGCGCACGGTACCGTTGCTACGTTCGATAAAGATACTTGCTGTCTGAGCGTGGGCGTGTCGAACGATGTTGGTCAACGCTTCCTGAGTAATACGGTAAAGCGCAGTTTCAACCTCGGGGGACAGCCGCTCATCGTCAAAACCGGTAATAGCGAGGTCGATATTGAGTTGATGACGGCGGCGGCAGTCCGCGACATGGCGCTGAATGGCAGCGGGCAGTCCAAGATCATCGAGGACGGAGGGACGCAGTTGCAGCGCCAGCCCGTGTACATCGCCCAGCGTTTGTGCTGCAATGGCGCGCAGTTCTTCAGCGCGCTGACGGGTCTCTGCGGGATTGTCGATTTCGCTCAACTGACGCAGCCCGATCACCAGCGATGTCAACGTTTGACTTGTACTGTCATGGAGCTCACGGGCGATACGACGACGCTCATCCTCTTGGGCAGAAATCACCCCTTTGACGTATTGAATACGCAGCAGATCACGTTCAGCGCGCTCATCCTGTGCGCGGGCAAGCGCTCCGACCATCGCATTAAAAGCATCGGTCAATTCGCCAATTTCATCATTTGCCCAACGGGCAATGCGCGGTCGAAAATCGCCGCGTTCAACAGCTTGTGCTGCACCGACGAGCTGCAAGATCGGACGGGTGAGCACCCATGTCAGTGCTGCCGCCGCCGTAATCCCGATGATAGCTGCTAAAACGGTGGTCAGCATGATTTGCCCGGTCAGCGCGTCAAGCATAACCCGCAAACTCGCATCCGATACACCGATGCGGGCTGTACCTGCGCGCCCCTCAAAGATACTGACTGCGGTATCCCAGATTTGCCCTTCGTCGGTTTGCAGGATCGCGGTACGGTGGTGATCTCCACTATCAGTTGCATTTGCTTGTAGAAGTTCAGCAGGAAAACCATCACCAAAGGTATGAACAAGAATATGGTTTTGCGCATCGGTGATGAAGGCGTAACGTACATTCGGGTTGTTGGTACGCGTATCTTCAAGGAGCTGATGCAACCCGTAGAGGTTGTTGATCAGGATGAGGTCGGTCGAACGCGCTGCGACATCCCGTCCAATGGATACCGATTGTTCTTCAAGCAGTTGATCGAGGGTACGGATGAGGTTGGCACGAACTTGGAGGGTAACTGTCACGCCCATGAGAACGACCAAGCCAAGCACAATCCCCATGATCTTGATGCGGATATTCACCGCACCCACGACTCTCCACAAGCGCTGCACCCAACGATTCCAGAATGGATGTTTCATGGTGATACTGTTTCAACCGTTTGGATAATCGCTCGCGCCGAATCGTAAGTATCGTCGTCCAGCAGCACAAATTCTTCAACGCCGAGCATCGCGAGTGCTGCCTGCCCCTCGGGATCGACTGCCATATTCAGCAGGAGTTCTTGCAGCATTGCTTTTAACTGCGGGCGAGCATTTGGATTGATAACGACTGGAGGAATTCCAAACGCGGGCGAGCGATGAATTACACGCACTTGAGTCGCAAGTGCTGGATCACGCTGAACAGCAAAGTCGTAGACAAGGCTGTCTACTGCCGCGCCGTCGGCAATTCCGTTTGCGACCGCACGAATGGCGTTGTCATGATTATAGGTAAAGAAAGTGCGCGCAAAGAAGTCTTCAGGGGTACTGCCTAACTGCTGCACCAAGTAAGTGGGATAAACCCTTCCGCTAAAAGAGATCGGATCGGTGAAAGCGAAGACCAAGCCCGCTAAGTCAGCCATGTTATGGGCTGAACTGGAGGCTGGCACAATCAGAAGTGATTGGTATGAAGCCGCGCCGTTGACTTGTGGGGCGGCTAAAAGCTCCATCCCGAAACGATCATGTCCTTCGATATAGGCACTGGTACACACAAAGGCAATGTCAACAGCATTCTCTTCGATCAGGGTATTCGTTTCGGTATAGGTCTGCCGCTGCACCAGTTCAACCGGGCGGTCAAGCTGATGGCTGAGGTAATCAAGCAGGGGTTGATAGCTTTCGAGCGTGCCTTGTGGCGAAACGACTGCCGCGACCGATACACGGAGAGGAACAACATCACTGACGAGACGCACGGGCAGGGGGTGAAGTTCAGACAAGTGGATAACGTCGCTTGGAGGAGGGGAGCTGGAACAAGCGACCAGCAGCCCGATCAGCAGAACACATCCCCAGTAACGCATGTTGATTTCCCTCCGTTCTTTCACCCCTGTATCAAGGACTTTCGATATGAGGCACAATGAGCGTTGTTAGCGCCCTGTATTGTTCACAAGCATCAACAATCCCTGAAGCGCGGTAAGTACAGTTGGATTGATCCGGTGTGCAACCCAAACGCCGCGCGGTTCTGAACTGATCAAGCCTGCATCGCGCAGCACTTTGAGATGGTGCGAGATTGTCGGTTGTGTCAGGTCAAAATGCCGCTCAATATCGCATCCGCAAATCTGCCCTCCATCCTGACTGATCAGATCGAGAATTTGCAGACGGACGGGATTGCTCAACGCTTTGAAGGCTGACGCGAACTGCTCTGACTCTACGTCACCTAAACGCAAACGCAGATCGGGATTACACACATAGGGTTCATTGCTAGTTACTAGGCTTTGGGTATCGGCAACCACTGAATCCATGTCACATCCGTCTACTCACTGCCATCGGTTTGTTCCGAAACGAACCATACATAGAGGATATCTTATATAGAAGGGTTTCTATATGTGCTTTGTGTCATTCGCCCCGAATGACGTTCATTACTGAGTTTGCTCTGTCAGCGGGTGCTAGACTGAATTCAATCAGATATTGCATCTCCGATGCGAGAGGGAATGAAAGCCATGATCACGATCAAAATTCTTGGCTCCGGCTGCGCCAACTGCAAGCGGCTCGAACAGGAAGTACGGGAAGCGATGGCTGGCACTACGATTGAACATGAAATCGTCAAGGTCACCGAGTATGCCGACATCATGACCTACGGCATCCTGAGCACACCGGGATTGGTGATCAACGAAACTGTGCTTTCCGCCGGACGTATCCCGAAACGCCAGCAGATTATCGAATGGGCAGCACGGTTTCAATCCGCCGAGTAAGAAACTGCTGAAGTATGAAGGAATCCATGCATATGCGCTTCTCCCGTTTTATGGCGATCCGTGATGACCGCCCCGCTTTTGTCGTTGTCGGCGTGGTGGCTGTCGTTTGGCTCATCCTCTACAACAATCTTCAACCGATTGCCGACTGGCTAACCTACTCACTGCTCGGCTTAAGCCCTGAAAGTCAGATTGGTGAGGCGCTCAATTTCTTCATTTACGATGTGCCGAAACTTCTGCTGCTGCTCTCTGGGATGATCTTCCTCATCACGCTCCTGCAAACCTTCATCGATACAGAGAAGGTTCGCGTGCTGGTCGAACGCCGTGGTGAGGGGATTGGCAATATCATGGCGTCAATCTTTGGGGCAATTACGCCGTTCTGCTCCTGTTCATCCGTGCCGCTGTTCATTGGCTTCGTTCAAGCGGGAATTCCGTTAGGGATTACCTTTTCATTCCTAATCACGTCACCGATTATGAATGAAGTCGCGTTCGTCATGCTGCTGGGGTTATTCGGCTGGAAGGTGGCATTGCTCTATCTAGTTTCTGGCATTGTCATCGGTGTGGTGTCTGGGTTAGTGCTGGGTCGGCTGAAGCTGGAACGCTATGTCGAGCCGTTTGTGTACGAAATCCGCGCGAAACATGCACAGCAGCAGGCGCTGGAGCAAAAACTGAGCTGGCTGGAACGCTTCGGACAAGCGGCGGACAGCACCCGCGAAATCGTGGGCAAAGTGTGGTTATTCGTCATCATCGGGATTGGGATCGGCGCGTTCATTCACGGATTTGTCCCGGAAGATGCGCTAACCGGCATTATGGGCGAAGGGGCGTGGTGGTCAGTGCCAGCGGCGGTACTGCTCGGCATTCCATTGTATTCCAACGCTGCGGGAGTCATCCCGATCATCAGCGCGCTGTTAGGTAAAGGGGCAGCATTGGGAACCGCTCTTGCATTCATGATGTCTGTCGTCGCGCTCAGCTTACCGGAAATGATCATTTTGCGGAAGGTTTTAAAGCCGCGCCTAATCGCTATTTTTGTCGGTGTCGTTGCCATGAGCATCATTATCACCGGGTATCTTTTCAACATGATTGTGTAGCTGAAATCCCGGTCATCTTTAGGAGAAACAAAGTAGGTCTTCTCAACCAGCCCTGCTGTCAACAACTACGAAAACCGGTATTTTTGGCAACTTGTCCCTGCTGGATCGTTTCTTGCCACTCTGGGTTTTCGCGAAGGTCAAATATGGCAAAATGCCGCAGGTAGCTGCCAACTGGAAAATGTCTGGCGATGGTCTTGATCTGGAACATGCTGGCGTGCGGCGACAGCGAATATGCAGCGGTTCTCGTCGCCATCAACTCGTTTTTCAGATCGTGATGTACACGGTGCTGGGTTACTTCTATCTGATCATCGTGCCGCAGTGGCTCGGCGGAACAGCCGTCGCGCTAGATGTTTCGATGGCGAGATTGTTTACTATCGTGATGATGTTCTCCCTCAAAGGCGAGGGCACCCTTGAGCGTCCGCTCGACGTGGTTCGCATCGC
>CALBRY010000018.1 GCA_937927665.1 uncultured Chloroflexota bacterium | reverse complement strand
CCCTGAGAGTCAGCGAGGAACGTTATCGCTTGATCGCTGAAAATACATCCGATGGGATTATCGTGATTGATACGATCGGTCAGCGCGCCCTGTATGCATCACCATCCTATGATCGTCTGTTGGGGCGCGATGTGGGCGAATCAGTCCAAATACCGACGGCACATATGCAGAATGCGATTCATCCAGACGACAGTAACGCGATCCGTCAGCAGATGGCGAACGCGATCAAGGACAAAGCTGAGACACTCACCACCAGTTATCGATGCCTTCACAAGTCAGGCAGGTACTTTTGGAGAGAAGATCACACGAAGTTTACCTATACTCCAGAAGGAGAAGTGAGTACGCTCTATGTCATTTCGCGCGACATCTCTGCTCGGAAAGAGGCGGAAGATGCGTTAGAAAAAGAGCGAATTCGGCTTCTCACGCAGTTCATTCAGAATACGGCGCACGAGTTCCGCACTCCTCTTTCAGTTATCAGTTCCAGCGCCTATTTGATGTCGCGCGCGAATGATGAAGGTTCTCGGCAAAGCAAAGCCGATCAAATCGAAGCCGAACTCAAGCGTGTGACGACACTGCTTGATGGAATGCTCACCATGGCGGCGCTTGAAAATCCTGAAGCAGTGGAACGCAGCCCTATCGAGCTTCAAATGTTCCTTGAGGATATTTGCCGCCGCTGTATTGCAGATCGCGGTGCACAGCCGGAACTTCAATACAATATCCCACTTTCCTTACCTGCTATTATCGGAGACGCCCAGTATCTCGTGTATGCCCTGAATGCGCTGCTAGACAACGCTTATCGTTACACGCCAATAACAGGGAAGATTTATGTCTCAGCAGGCAGTAAAGATGATCAGGTGTGGCTTGAGGTCAGAGACACAGGTACAGGAATTTCAGAGGATGAACTCCCGCACATCTTCAAAACGTTCTGGCGGCACGATGATGCTCATTCGACGCACGGCTTTGGATTAGGGCTTCCGATTGCGAAGCGCATCATCGAAAGGCACGGAGGCATCATCACCGTTGAAAGCACTCTAGGGGTAGGATCAGCGTTCCGTATCATCATCCCTGCCGCAAGATAGTTTTTGAAGCTGCGTGCAAACGGCATCGCAGCGCTTCCGGCGGCATGTGACCGCCGGTGCGCCGCGTCAAACTCCGCCGCCAATATGTTGGCGGTCGGCTAGAGCGATTCTGATCGCACAGCGAATCGAGGTGGCTCAAAATTGCCACACGTTCGCCGCACTGGACGATGCGATTACACCGTCTGCAAATCGCCTTCGTGCCACTCTTTTTGTTTGACCGCTTTCCCGCCGAACTGACCCGTCAAACGGGCGAACGACCACCATAAGCCGTACATCAAGAAGATCATCAGGTATTCGATCGCCGGAATACGGATGATTTCGTTTGCTTGATACGGGGCGCGGACGAACAAATACGTCGCCAGAATGGTGATCAAGAAACCGGCGCTGAACAGATATTTGACCCATGCTTTTAAGCCGAGTCCATGCATTTGTGTCACGATGAAAATCGTCAGGAAACCAAACAGGAACATGTAGACGATCCCCGTCCCCTGACCGAGCGCGACCATCGCCGCATGGGGCAGCACGATGATTTCAAGCAGGAAATTCCATTTGCGATCCAGATGGGCGCGGGTGAACATCAGCGAGCCTTGCAGCATCACCAACATCACATGCACGAAGCCGAACACATGCCCCAGCGTCGGAACCATCGGGTGAAACCAGAAGGTGAAAATCACCGCAAAGCTGAACGCATAGCCATGATAGCGCCTGAGCCAGCCGTAAAACTCTTTGCGAAAGTTCAGCTTTTTACCGAAGAAAATCCCCCGGCGGCGGTTTTCCATGGCGATGATTACAAACAGCATCATGATCACCGTAAACTGTGCCGTCCAGCTTGGCAGGTCTTGGGCGATCCCGTCATAAAAGACGGCTGTTTGGATATAGTGCAGGACGATGAACACCGCATTGATCGCCAGCGCCCAGTAATTCGCGGGGCGGAGCGTTCCGGTATATTTGCTGTAGCGCTCCTGCGCCCACCATGTCGCGCCCCAGATCAGCAGGTTATGGATCGCAAAGCCGATCCACGCAGTCGCGGCGTTCCAGAAATTCGGGGTGGCAAGCTGCCATTCATAGAAGAATCCATCGCTGAGATCGGGGGCTGCCAATTCAAATTGTGTCAACCAGCCGCCGAGCGCAACGATCGCAAGGCAGATGATCGCCGTGAACCAGATACCCGCATTGAGTGCTTTGCGATCGCTGATGCTGTTTTGAGCGGGAGTGTGTGCTGTCATTCTCTACTGCTTTCGGAATATGTCTCGTGAACTCCGGGGATGCTTACGAGAGCTAACGTTATTAAACCCTATGATACGTGAGGGAGATGAGGATTGTTTAAGTCAAAGATGGGAAAATCATGATTGCGCCCGGTGTTACAATCGGGCTTTGTTTAGCTTTCGAGGAGTCTCATGATCGCCTCTAGCCAACCCGCTCGATCCGCCAAGTTTGCGCTGCACCTATTCCTTGCGCTTCTATTCGCCTTTGGGTCGGAAATCATCCTGTGGATCGATCCGTTCGCGCATCCGTTCCACGAGTGGATTCTGCTTGCGATCGGGTATTGGGCGCTTGCTGCGATTATCCTCGATTGGCTGGCGCGCTACCGGGTGATGACCTTCTTCGGATTGGTCGCGGCGGCAGGGGTGTATGGGATGCTCAACGCGCTGCTGTTGAATCCACAAATGGCGCTGATCGACATTCCGCGCACGCTGATCACGCGGGTGATGGGCGCGCATCCGCTGATGGGCTTACTCGCGCTGGCGGTTTTCAGCGGGATGATGCTCGGCATACGGGGGCGCGTCCGCCGTGTGATTCTGCTGATCCTATTCGCGCTGCTCGGCGTGGGGTGGGGTGGTTGGGCGCGTTGGAGCGGCGCGGGAACGATCGCGGATAGCTACGGCGTTACCCCTGCGTTTGACGCGATCCTGATCGTGATCGGCGGGGTGATGATTGCGGCGATCGCGGCGGCGTGGTGGTTCTGGCGGTCGCGGACACCACTCCTGACCGAGACAATTCCGCCGGGAAAATCTCCGCTTAAGCTGTCGCCGTTGGCGTATGTGATCGCACTCGGCGGGCTGGCGGTGAACGGCATTTATCACGCGGCGAATGGACATTTCGATTCGACCGCGTTCACGATCATCATCACGCTGGTGATTTTCGTGTGGGCGATTTTGTGGTTCAGCACGCGCAAAAAAGGCATCGCCTTGGTGGAGCGCATCGGCGGCGAAAGCGATCCGCCGCTGTACTGGCTGGTGTGCGCGCTGGTGCTGCTTGCGGGCGGCGTGATCGGCTTCAACCTTGCGCGCCAACCGGACGCGGGCGATCCGGCGGCGTGGTACGGTGTGATCTTCACGGCGGCGGGGCTGGTATGGCTGCCCGCGCTGATGCTCGTCGTCGGCGGGCGAGCGATGGGGCGGCGGGCGCGGTCGCTGCGGTTGTAGCGAGCCCCTATTCCGCCGCGATCATCCGTTGATACGATGCTCGCTCCGCGCGCGAAATCGACTTGAGGCGCAACCCGCACAGCGCCAATGCATCGTAATATGGGATCGCGCCCTGCTGCGGTCGGATTGTGTAACGCCTCCAAAACCAGCGCGCGATCTCTTTGTCGTGTTCCGGCTCATCGAGCGCGATCTCGGTCAGCGCGAGGATCGCCGCCGTCGTCGTCCAATCCATCGCGCCGTTGAGCAGGGCATATAAGGCGGCTTTGCGCGGGGCGGGTGTGCTTGATCTGCCGAAAAGCCCCCTTTTTTCGACCGGATGATCCCATTCTCGGCTGCTCTGCGCGATCACGAGCGCGGCGGCGACTTGCACCGCGAAAATCCAATCCCATTCGGTGAAGCCTTCCGGCTTGGGCGGTGGATTCACCATAAGCGCGGCAAGGCTGCGCACCATGTTCGCCGATCCGCCGAGTGTTTGTGCGGTATCGCGGGCGGCGGCTTTCCATTCCGGCAAATGAAAACCCGTGCGGGCGATGGTGCTCACCGCGTCGCTGATCGACTCGTTGGGCGGCGGCACGTTCGGCACGGGAACATCCCCTTCGTAGCGCCACACCACGTAATGCGGATCAACATCAGGCAGCGGGCGGCGCGGATCATGTCCGTTGATCGGCGGAAAGGTAACGACGAGCTTACTGGTGGGCTGCGCCGCCTTCAACCAGCGTTCGGCCGCCAGCCGCGCCGATGGTGATTCGAGCGAGGATAAGCCGATCTCGAACTGATCCGGCGGCGGTGTGACATTTTCGGCGTTCAACTGGCGGATCAGGTTGATCATCGCCTCGGTGAATGCGGGTAGATGGTCAAAATACGGAATGCCTCTGTGCGGCGTGTATGGAAGAAACTGAGCGGCGGTGCGGTTCTCAGGATGGGCGGCGGCAAACTGAAGCAGCCGGGTTTGCCAGTAAGGATCGCCATCGAGCAAATACTGAAGCGCGTAATAGCTCGGCGCGGCTTCCGGGTGATCCGGCTCACGGTCGAGGATTTTGCCGTAGATGCGCGCCGCCTCTTCGGTTTTATGCTGCATCATCAGTTCACGCGCGGTCTGGAGATCAGATTGGCTCATGCGGTTACCTCGTTCAGCGTCTAATTTGAGGGTTCAATGTTATCATCAAGATTGATTGTGATTTACGAGAGGAATCGGTGCAGATGACGATGACCGATGGTGTTACCCTCCTACGCGGTAAACGGATCATACTCGGCGTGACGGGCAGCATCGCCGTTTATAAAGCGGTCGATCTGGCGAGCAAGCTCACCCAAACGGGGGCGCTCGTCGATGTGATTATGACCGATGCGGCGCAAAAATTCGTTACGCCGCTGACGTTCGGCGCGGTGACAGGTCGCCCGGTGTATACGAGCATGTGGCATACGGACACAGGCGGCGGCTTACCGACGCATATCGCCCATGTCGGCTTGGGCGAAGGGGCGGCGCTGTATGTGATCGCTCCGGCGACGGCGGATGCATTGGCGCGGATAGCGCACGGATTCGCAGGCGATCTGCTGGCAGTGACGGCGCTGGCGGCACGCTGCCCTCTTGTGATCGCTCCGGCGATGGACGCGGGTATGTACGCGCATCCGGCGGTACAGGCGAATGTGCGGATGCTGGTCGAACGCGGTGCGCTGTTGATCGAACCGGAAGAAGGGCGATTCGCATCCGGTTTGTACGGAAAAGGACGTTTTCCCGAAACCCCGGCGCTGCTCGGCGCGATCCGGTTGGCGATGGGGCGCGGCGGCAGTCTTGACGGGCGGCGCATCGTGGTAACGGCGGGCGGCACACGCGAAGCGCTCGATCCGGTGCGCTACATCACCAATCGATCGAGCGGGAAACAGGGGTACGCGCTGGCACAGGCGGCGATCGACGCGGGGGCACAGGTGACGCTGATCACGTCGGCGGATTTGCATCCCCCGTTTGGCGCACAGGTGATCCGTGTGGGATCGGCGCGGGAACTGCTCGACGCGACACTGCGCGAGACGGATTCGGCAGATGCGCTGATTATGGCGGCGGCGGTCGCGGACTTTCGCCCGTCAGCGGCGGCAGAGCATAAGATCAAGAAAGGGGATGGCGATGGTGGATTGACAATCCAGCTTGAACGTAACCCGGACATTTTGGCGGCAGTGGCGGCGCGGCGTCACCGTACCGGAATCCCGAATATTCTGATCGGGTTCGCGGCGGAAAGCCGCGACGTGGTCGCATATGGACAGGAAAAACTTGCCCGCAAAGGGTTAGATTTGTTGGTGGCGAATGACATCAGCGCGGCGGATGCGGGATTCGAGACGGAGACGAATCGCGTAATCCTGATCAGCCGTGACGCGGTTGAACCGCTGGAACTGATGAGTAAGGCGCGAGTGAGTGAAGCCGTTATCGAACGGCTCGCGCGGCTTTTGACCTAAGGACGACGACGACAATGCAGCACACACGGTTTGAACAAGCGCGCATTCAGCAGTTAATTGGATTATACAGCCCGGAAGCAGTACCTAAACTCCCGCTCGATTTTGGGGATTTCCTCTCGCTGTTGTGGCGAATCGATCATCATGCCGAACACGCCGGACACCGGAATTATTATCACGCTTGTGCGGCGGCGCTCGGCGCGGCGCTCGAGCTTCCACCAAAATTGATGCTCGTCGTCGAAACAGCGGCGGCAGGCGAAATCATCCACAGTCTCTACAACGTGCCGTATCGCGGCGGAGAACGGCTGGTCGATGCGCCGGATCGTAAAGCCGCGCTGACGCAGCTTCTCACAATGCGCGATGACACGATGCGGATCGGCACGTATCAAGAAGGGTGGGCGCGCGGTTATCCCGGCAGCGGCATTGTCGATACCGAACTACGCGAACGGGTATTCGCGGTGTTGTTCACCGCGTTACAGGGACAGTTCAGCCATTATGGGCGGCTGCTGCTCGTCCTTGATATTGTGTTGGGTGATCTGCTGCTCGGTACGGGGTGCGCGCAGGAATGTTCGCTCGAAATGCTGGTTAATGATTTCGAGTATCCTGATCCGAACGACCCGGATGTTCGGCGGCATTATCACGATCCGCGATGACGGGCGGAATCAATTAGGCGAAGGACACCATCACGCGCTCAACGCCGGGAATCTGCGATACATTCCGCACGACATCCTCAGCCGATACGCCTTCTGGCAGTGTTCCGTTCAGGATCAACGTGCCATAGCGCACATTCACGAGCACACCGTTCGGGACGACTCCGCCAGCCGCTAACCGGATTTCTTCTTCCGAATGCAGGCTTTCGGCGTCAACTTCCGCCACATCGGCGATCGCTCTTACGCGCTCAAGCAGATAACGCCGCGTGATCGGTGTCCGTACATGACCGCTCAAGGCGACATTCCCACTTTGCACACGAACCTGTACATGATGGCGATCTTGCTGAAGCGGCGGGTAATGCACAATGATTTCTTCAATGTCGTTTTGAATATCCACATCCGGGCGGACGGGTGTAATCGTTGTGTCTGACATTTTGGTGCTTGCGCTCCTCATTTTGATCAAGAATGCTTCACTATTTTTAGACTTCTGATTGTGCCGCGCTTCGGGCAGACTTGCCAGTTCCGGTTTTCGCGTAAAATAGAACCATTAACAACGCATTCGCTGAGGCATTCATGACAGCCTTGAGGCTAAAACAACTGGGGATCGCGTGTCTGTGCGCGGTCGTTTTTGGTGTCGGATTTGCTTCGGCGCAGTCGGGATATACATTTTCGGGAACGATCAATTCGAACAATGTGCGTGATTGGTATGCGATTCCCCTACGCGCTGGCGAGGCGATCGTCGTCACGGCGGACGCAATCGACAGCGCATTGGATACCGTGATCAGCCTGTATCCACCGGGGAGCGATCAATCTGTCGCCAATAACGATGATCGGGATTTTGACAGCCTCAATTCGGCGTTCGGTTATATCGCGGAGGAAACGGGCGTTTATACGCTCGAAATCACGCGCTATGAAGGATCGGTCGAATCAGGCGATTACGAAGCAACGGTGATCGTCGGCAGCGAAGAAATCTTCAGCATTCTTGCGGCAATCACCCGCGTGAACTTGGGCGAAAGCGCGCGTTTTGTCGATACCGAACACTTCCGCATTCACTACACACTCGACGGAAAAGACGCCATCACCGAGGATTATCTCGATGCGGTGGTGCTTGCGATCGAAGACTCCTACACATTCCAGATCGAAGAATTAGGGTTTACGCCGCCGCCCAGTGATGACTGGATGGGGGGCGACAGCCGCTATGATGTGTATCTGAAGGATTTGATTGGCACAGGCGAAGGCGCGCTCGGTTACGCAGTTCCCGAATCGGTGGTGAGTGATAACCCGAATTCACCAGAAACCGAAACCCGCTCCTCAACGGGCTATTTGCTCGTTGAAAACGACTTTCATGATGTGGACGGGGGGACGCCGATTCAGTTGATGCGCGCAACGATCGCGCATGAGTTCCATCATATCGTGCAGTTTGGCTATGATCACGACGATTCGCACGGTTGGATCTCAGAGGCGACATCGACCTACATGGAGACGATCACATTCCCGGAAGATCAGGATGCGACCGGGTATGTTGCGTATGCCTATCAGTACCCGGAATTGTGCTTCGGTACGGTCGACGATCCCGGTTTTGGACAGCTTCAATATGGCGAGTGGGCAGCCGTTCAGATGATGGCGGACACCTACGGGCAAGCCTTTGTCGCTGATTTGTGGCGCAATATCGCGCAGTATGACGGCTTCGAGGCGATTGAAACCACACTTTCCGCATACGGCACGCAAACGCTCCCCGATCTGATCGCGGCATACCGCACGCGCAATCTTGCCCGCGATTATGATCTCGCGCCGCTGTTTGATGCGACGGTGTGGCTTGAAGAAGTGATCACCGATGCCGGACGCTGGACATACACGGGCGAAGGTATTCAAGAGTTGGGCGCGAATTACTTCTCGGTTGGGCTTGACGAAGGCGCTTATTATGCCGGGTTGATCAACGACGACGGCGCGCTGACCCTGTACGCGCTCGGCGTGAACGCCGATCAGGTCGATGTGATTCCGTTGGAACGCGGCGGCGTGATCGAACCTGCCAGCTATGAGCACTTCTATTTGATGGTGTTCAATCCGAATTACGACGAAAACCTGACCGACTGTGTGTACTACGACTATGAGATCGATGTGAGTGCATCGGACGGCAAGAGCGAACCCGTCGCACCCGCGTTCACATGGAACGCCCGCTATTTCGAAGCACTGCGGTAGAAACTCCTCACCTGTGTTGGGCGGCTTACGAGCCGCCCTTCTCCTTCGCTTGTGTGAGATTGCGGGGGGATCATCTTCACCCCAACGCCACATCGAGCAGCATCATCACCGCGAAACCGATCATCGCGCCCATCGTCGCGCGATCCGTGTTGCCATTCCCCTGTGATTCGGGGATCACCTCTTCAACCACAACGAAGATCATCGCGCCCGCCGCAAAACTGAGTGCATAGGGCAGGAGCGGACGGATAAACAGCACCAGTGCCGCGCCGATCACCCCGGCGATTGGCTCAACGACTGCCGAAAGCTGACCATACCAGAATGCCTTCAGGCGTGTGACACCCTGCCGCCGGAGCGGAATCGCCACCGCCGCGCCTTCCGGGAAGTTTTGTAACCCGATGCCGAGCGCCAGCGCGATCGCACCCGCGACCGTTGCTTCCGGGATGCCCGCCGCCGCCGCGCCGAACGCCACACCGATCGCGAATCCTTCAGGAATGTTGTGCAGCGTGATCGCCATCACGAGCAGAACTGACCGCTGCCAATGTGTCGGGATGCCTTCCGCTTTGACCATATTCGGGTGAAGGTGCGGAAGCACCGCATCAATCCCGCGCAAGAATACGCCGCCGAGCAAAAACCCCACGGTCGCGGGCAGCCATTCAGGAGCGCCGCTGCTTGCGGACATTTCGATTGCCGGGGCAAGCAGTGACCAGAAACTCGCCGCGATCATCACCCCGCCCGCAAATCCGAGCATCGTATCAAGGGCGCGGCGCGTGATGTGTTTGGTGAAGTAAACGGTTGCCGCGCCGAGCGCGGTCACGCCCCATGTGAA
>CALBRY010000017.1 GCA_937927665.1 uncultured Chloroflexota bacterium | reverse complement strand
TGTCCTTCGGTGTGTGTCGGAAGCAGTAACAAATCGGCACATCCGGGTTGTCGGGCTCTTTTTGATAGACCAGCTCTCGAATATCGTTCACATAGAAAAGATACTGACCATCCTCGCTGAAGTAACCACGCTGCAATCGGCATCACGGCAGAAGTAATACTGCACATTTTGTACGGCACGCAAACTCACAGAGAGCATCGACTTTACGGTTGTTCTATCGACCCTTTTGCCTTGAGTACCCGTTCGTGGGCAGTATCCCAGTTGGGTATTCATGATGTCTACTCTTTCATCCGCTTCAACCGCAGCAGCCGCGATGAATTGGCGAGAATACCCAGATCAGGAAGCGATTGTGACGCCGCCGCGAGGATTGGCGGCAGAATACCGAACGCTGCCAGCGACAAGCCGAGCAGATTGTAGATCGCGGTGAAGGCAATGTTGGTCTTAACCACACGCATGGTACGCCGAGCAATGTGGATGGCTTCGGGTACCAGTGTCCAGTCCTCACGCATCAACGCGATGTGTGCAGCTTCAAGTGCGACATCACTCCCGGCAGCCCCCATAGCGATCCCGATGTTTGCCTGTGCCAGCGCCGGGGCATCATTCACACCGTCACCTACCATGACGACGATATGTCCCTCCGACTGATACTCTTTCACTATCGCTATCTTGTCCTCTGGCAGCAGGTTCGCCCGATAGCTGACACCCAGTTTTTGCGCCAAAGCGCATGCGACGCGCTCGTTATCACCAGTGAGGATACGGATTTCTTTGATTCCCAGCGCATGTAAGGAAGCAATCGACTGCGGAATTTCTGCACGCACTGTATCCGCTGCGCCCATAACACCCACAACTTCACCGTCCTTCTGGACGAATAAGGCGGTCTTTCCCTGTGTTTCCAAATCGATTGAGACGGCTAAAGGTTGCGTCAGCAGACGACGGCTCCCGACACTAATGATGCTGCCGTTAATCTGCGCCCGTACACCAAAACCGGGAACAGCCTCGAATGCTTGCGGTTCGTAAAGCGTGATATTGCGGCGGCGGGCTTCCGCCCGTACTGCCTCTGCTAGCGGATGTTCAGAGTAACGTTCCGCTGAAGCCGCTAGCGCGAGAATTTCGTTCTGCGGTATACCGTTGAGGGTAATTACGTCGGTCAACTCCGGGCGACCTAAAGTGAGTGTGCCGGTCTTGTCAATCAGAACGACATCGGCACGCGCCAGTGTTTCGATGTACTTGCCGCCCTTGATGAGCAGCCCTATTTTTGCAGCAGCACCAATTGAGGCAAGCATAGCGATGGGTGTAGCAAGGGCGAGTGAGCATGAACAGGCAACTACCAGTACGGCAGCCGTTGACAGTGGGTTGCGGCTGATGAGGAAGGTTAGCAGGGCAATCGCTGCCACTATTGGCAGGAAATAACCCGAGAACTTATCTGCAATACGTTGAACATCGGCGCGATGGGCTTCTGCCTCTTCGACCAGCCGAATGACCTTCCCGAAAGTCGTATCGGCACCAACGTGGGTTGCGCGAACACGCAGGCTGCCCAGTTCGGCAAAAGTCGCAGCGAACACGTTGGAGCCGACTCCCGCCTCAACAGGCATCGATTCACCGGTAATTGCAGCTTGATTGATGGTTGCCTGACCAGCAATCACCTCACCGTCTACCGGGATTTTCTCACCGGGACGGACGATCACTGTCTCCCCGATTTGGACATCTGCAAGCGGGATTTCCTGTTCTTGTCCACCACGTTCAATTCGCGCGGTCTGTGGTGCCAGCGCGGTCAAGTTCTTGATCGCCTGACGGCTGCGTTCGGTTGTGAACCTTTCGACGTAATCGCCCACGCGCATGAAAAAGACCACGATTGCCGCCGTCACCCACTGTCCTACGACCAGAGCGGCGATCACACCAATACTCATCAGGGTATGTGAAATAATCTGACGTTTTCTGGCGGCACGCACCACATTGAGGATCGTTGGGTAGCCTGCAATTATGACCAGCACATAGCCCAACGGCGTGGGGACGAGATCAGTGAGCGACTCAAACAGCCCTAGTCCCTCCCCCGCGATGACAATCAGCAAGACCGCTCCAAAGACAACGCCAAACAGACTCAAGACTGAGCGCGTAAATCCTGCACCCAGCGCTTCGGTAGAGGCTGTTTCAGCAGACTCAGGAACAGAATAGCCAGCACTCGCAACCGCCGCACGAATATCGGTCAGGCTGACCCGGGTGGGATCGAGGCGCAAGACCGCTTTTTCTGACGAAAGAAATACATCAACGGATTGAACCCCGGGCAAAGCAGCAATAGCGTGCTGTACGTGCGCCACGCACTCCGCACAATCCATCCCCTTGACCGGGACTTCGAGTAGTTTTTCACTCGCCATCAGAGACTCCTTCTGTTGTTTCGTAGCGGGTACACTGGTAAACACCTTTGGCAACGTCCGAAAGCAGTTCTTCAGCCAAGCGAAGCAGGCTGTCAATCCGATCATCGGCAAGGCGATAATAGGTGAAGCGACCACGCTGTTCGCTCGCTACCAGTCCGCAGTCGCGTAAGCAGCCTAAGTGGTTGGAAATGTTCGATTGGGTCAGTCCGGTTGCCGTGACGATTTCGCCGACGTTCAGCGGCTGAACCCGCAGCGCCTCTAGGATGGACAGCCGAGAGGTATCCGAAAACCCGCGAAATAACTTGGCTTTGAGTTCGAGTTCGAGTTTCTTGGAGGTTAGCAGCATCTCGTCACCTGTTGTTTGTATCATTATATCAGCACTCAATGATATAATGGCACCACGCGGTTGACAAGCGAGAAACTGCGGCTGTGGCTTGCATAGGGCTGTAGAGTGGGTTTATCGCCTGCCCCACATGCATTAATCACCGCCGCTACACACAGCCTACACAATACGTGCTTATACTTCTCGTAGAGGCACTGTGTTGTCGAGACATGATGGACACAACCTACAGGAAGACAGACGATGGGGAAAAAGATTCTCATTATTGAAGATGAAGCAAAAATTATGCGGACGGTTCGACTCTATCTGGAACAGGCTGGCTACGAAGTCGTTTGGGCATCAGATGGCACACAGGGATTAGCCAGTTTCCGTCACGAGAAACCTGCGTTGATGATCCTTGATTTGAACTTACCCGGAGAGCTGGACGGATTGGATGTTTGCCGCGCGATCCGGCGTGATTCGAATATCCCGATCATCATGCTCACCGCGCGCACGGAAGAAACGGATCGCCTCATTGGACTGGAATTAGGCGCAGATGACTACATTAGCAAACCCTTCTCACCCCGCGAAGTGGTTGCGCGAGTGCGGGCGGTACTCCGGCGGACTGAGCAACCAGAAAGCACGCCAGAGATTATCGAAGCCTCCGACATCCGGGCGGATTTACAGCGTCGAACAGTGTCTGTTGGAGGCATCTCTGTCGAGCTTACTGCCAACGAATTTGACCTCCTGATTACTATGATGCGCGATCCGGGTCGAGTGTATACCCGTGCTCAACTCCTCGAAGCAACGCAGGGTACAAGCTATGAAGGATATGAACGCACCATTGACCAGCATGTGAAACATTTGCGACAGACAATCGAACCCGATACCCGTGA